>JAYOXJ010000047.1:0-16080 GCA_038152725.1 Rhodospirillaceae bacterium | reverse complement strand
CCATCTACCCCGCGCCGCTCGCGCTCGCGGCGCTGTTCGGACTGCACACCGCCGCCACCTTCGCGCTCTGGCCGGTGGCGCGTGCGCGCGAGGTGCCGGCGGCCGCGCTCTTTCGCGATACCGTGCAGCCGATGACGGCGCGCCCCAGGCGCGCTTATGTTCTGGCCGCCATCGGCGGGGTGGTGCTGTTGGCGGCGTTGACGATGGCCGCTTCCGCCGACCGCTGGTTCGCCGGCTGGTTCGTCGCCGGCGCGCTGGTGACGCTCGGCCTGCTCTATGCCGGCGCGCGGCTGGTCATGCGGCTGGCGCGAAACCATCGCTTCCGGACCGGGTCGTCGCTCCGGCTTGCGGTCGCCAACCTGCATCGGCCCGGTGCCGCGACCACTGGCGTGGTGCTGTCGCTCGGACTGGGCCTTTCGGTACTGGCGGCGATCATGCTGATCGAGGGCAACCTGTCGCGCCAGATCAACGAGCGCCTGCCGGAAAAAGCGCCGGCGTTCTTCTTCATCGACATCCAGCCCGACCAGGTCGCCAAGTTCGACGACGCCGTCAATGCGGTTGCCGGCACCAGCGGCTACCAGCGCGTGCCGAGCCTGCGCGGGCGCATCGTCAAGATCGCCGGCAAGCCGGTCGAGGCGGTCGACGTGGCACCCGACGCACAGTGGGCGATCCGCGGCGACCGCGCGCTCACCTACGCCGCCGGGCCGCGGCCGGACGACCGCATCGTCGCCGGCAAATGGTGGCCGGCCGACTATACGGGGGCACCGCTGATCTCGCTCGATCAGGGCCTGGCGCGCGGCTTCGGCGTCAAGATCGGCGACACGCTGACCATGAACGTCTTGGGCCGCGAGGTCACCGCCGAGATCGCGTCCTTGCGCGAAATCGATTGGCGGAGTCTGCGCTTCGATTTCGCCATCATCTTCGCGCCCGGCGTGTTGGAAGGCGCACCGCAGACCCACATCGCCGCCATCGAGGCGCCGCCGGGGGCCGAAGATGCCGTCGAGGCCGCCGCCACCGACGCCTTCCCCAACGTCTCGGCGATTCGCGTCCGCGACGCGCTCGAGGCGGCGTCAGGGTTGCTCGCCGGCATCGGCTGGGCGGTGCGCGCCATCGCCGCGCTGACACTCCTGGCCGGCGCCATCGTCCTCGCCGGCACCCTTGCCGCCGGGCGCCAGCGGCGCATCTACGAGGCCGTGGTGTTCAAGGTGCTGGGCGCGACGCGCGGCCGCGTCGCCGGCGTCTTCGGCGTCGAGTACGGCGTGCTCGGCCTGGTCACCGGCGCGCTCGCTGCCGGGGTCGGCACGCTGGCGGCCTGGGCGGTGGTGCGGTTCCTGATGCGCATGGACTGGGTGTTCCTGCCCGGCACGCTCGCCGTCACGCTCGCAGTCTGTCTGGCTGTCACGCTTTTGGTCGGTTTCATGGGTACTTTCCGCGCGCTTGGGCAGAGTGCTGCGCCGTGGCTTCGGAACGAGTAATTGTGGCCGAATTGTGGCAGCGGAAAGCCTTGAACTTTCCGTGAACGGAAACCGGTATCTATTGATACGCAACGGTTTCATCCCTATGTTTAGCGCGCAGAAGGTTTCAACCGCCGCCCGAAAAAATCGGGCGGCAAAGCTGTGGCACAAGAGGAGTATTCACAAATGGCACTCGGACCTGACAGAAGGTTCTCTCTGAACACCGGTTCTCAGACCGGTCGGATGACCGACGCCCAGGCCCACGCGGCGGGCATCGATGTAGGCCTGCGCGCTTACATGCTCAAGGTTTACAATTACATGGCCATCGGCCTGGCGCTCACCGGCGCCGTCGCTTTCGCGACGTCGACTTCGCCGGAGATGATGCGGGCGATCTACGGAACGCCGCTGCAGTGGGTGGTGATGCTCGCCCCCATCGGCATCGTGTTCTTCCTGGCGGCGCGCGTGCACAGCATGCAGGCGTCGACCGCGCAGGCCGTGTTCTGGGTCTACGCAGCGCTGATGGGACTGTCGCTGTCGTACATCTTCGTCGCCTACACCGGCACCAGCGTGGCGCGCGTGTTCTTCGTCACCGCCGGCGCCTTCGCGGGGTTGAGCCTCTACGGCTACACCACCAAGAAGGATCTCTCCGGGATGGGCACGTTCCTGTTCATGGGTGTGATCGGCATCCTGATCGCCAGCGTGGTCAACATCTTCCTGCAGTCTACCGGGCTGCAGTTCGCCATCTCCGTGATCGGCGTGCTCGTGTTCGCCGGCCTCACCGCCTACGACACGCAGCGGATCAAGTCGATCTACTACGAAAGCGACGGCACGGAAGTGGCCGAGAAGAAGGCGATCATGGGCGCCCTGCAGCTCTATCTCGACTTCATCAACATGTTCGTCTTCCTGCTGCATCTGTTCGGCAACCGCAACTAATCCAGCGGGAACATCGAAATCGGAGACCGCCCGGCGAAAGCCGGGCGGTTTTCTTTTGGCCGGCGCCCGGCCATACTGCGCGCATAAAAATTCCAGGGAGGAAGTCATGCGGCTCAAAGACCAAGTCTGCGTCGTCACCGGCGCCGGCTCGGGCTTCGGCGAGGGCATCGCCAAGCGCTTCGCCGAGGAAGGCGGCAAGATCGTCGTCTGCGACATCGACGCCGCCGCCGCCAAACGCGTCGCCGGCGAGATCGCGGGCGCCATTGCGCTCACGGCCGACGTTGCCGACGATGCCTCGGTCAAGGCGATGGCGGCGGAGACGCTGAAGCAGTTCGGCGGCATCGACGTATTGGTCAACAATGCCGGCATCGCACAGCTCAACCAGCCCATGCTCGACGTCGACGAGAAGACATTCGACCGGCTCTACGCGGTCAACGTAAAAAGCATTTTCTTGACCGCGCGCCACATGGTGCCGGCGCTGATCGAACGCAAGGGATCGATCGTCAATATCGCGTCCACCGCCGCGGTCAGCCCGCGCGCCGGCCTCACCTGGTACAACGGCACCAAGGGCGCGGTAGTGACGCTGACCAAGTCCATGGCCATGGAACTGGCACCCAGCAAGGTGCGGGTCAACGCCGTCAACCCAGTGATCGGCGAGACCGGGCTGACGACGGCCTTCATGGGCGGCAAGGACACCGCGGAGATCAGGGCCAAATTCGTCTCCACCATTCCGCTCGGCCGCATGTCGACGCCCTTGGACATCGCCAACGCCACGCTGTTCCTTGCCTCCGCCGAGGCCGACCTGATCACCGGCGTCTGCCTCGAGGTCGACGGCGGGCGCTGCATCTGAAGACCCGGGAGTATCCATGCCGAAGGACGTCAAGCTGCTGGTCACCCGGCTCTATCCGCCAGACGTGCTGGCGCGCGCGATGCGCGATTACGACTGCACGCTCAATCCCGAAGACAGACCCTGGCAGGGCGACGATCTGACCGGACGCGCGGCCGGCCACGATGCAATCCTGTGTTCATCGTCGAACAAGTTCTCCGCAGCTGTGGTCGCTGCGTTGCCGGACAGCATCAAGATGCTGGCGACCTTCTCGGTCGGCTTCGAGCACATCGACACGGAAGCCTGCAAGGCGCGCGGCATCGTCGTTTCCAACACGCCCGACGTGCTCTCCGACGCCACCGCCGACGTCGCCCTCCTGCATCTGCTCGCCGCTTCGCGACGCGCCGGCGAGGCGGAGCGCATGATGCGTTCCGACTCCTGGCCGGGCTGGACGCCGACCCAACTGCTCGGCCCCGGCCTGCAGGGGAAGCGTCTCGGGATCGTCGGCATGGGCGGCATCGGCCGGGCGGTGGCGATGCGGGCGCGCGCCTTCGGCATGGAAATCCACTACCACAACCGTTCACGCCTCGCGCCCGGACTGGAACAGGGCGCCACCTATCACGCCACGCCCGAGGCGCTTCTCGCGGTGTCGCAGTTTCTTTCGCTCAACTGCCCGATGTCGCCGGCAATGAAGGGTTTCCTCAACGCCGAACGGATCGCCTTGCTGCCCCAGGGTGCCGTCGTGGTGAACACGGCGCGGGGCGGGCTGGTCGACGACGGGGCGTTGATCGCGGCGCTCAAGTCGGGCCACGTCTTCGCCGCCGGCCTCGACGTCTTCGAGGGCGAACCGAAGATCGACCCGCGTTACCGCGAACTCGTCAACGTGTTTATGACGCCGCACTTCGGCAGCGCCACGGTGGAGACGCGAAACGCCATGGGCTTCAAGGCGCTCGACAATCTCGATGCCTTCTTCGCCGGCCGCGGCCTGCCGGACCGGGTCGCCTGATCAGTAGAAATTGGGGGCCGAACGCAGCAGCGCCATGGCGGCGTTGAGCTGGCGCATGCGGTGATGACAGCCGTGCTCGCCGTCCGGATGGTGGACGGTGGCGAGTTGGCGGAACCGCGCGTTGAGCGTCTTGGTATCGGGCCGGCTGGCCGGCGGGAACCCGAGCACGAAGAGCGCGTCGGCGCGGGTGTTGACGCCCGCGGCCAGCGGTTCGAAGCGAAGCACGTCGACGGTCGCCTTCAGGCGGTCGATCTCTTCGGCGTCGACCCGGACGTTGAGGCCGTGGCGCGGCGCGCCTGACGCAGAGCGACAGCGCGTTAGCCAGATCGAAAGCTGCCGAAGCAGCAGAGACCGTCAAAACCCTTCTCAAGGAAGCCTGGTGTTATCTTCTCTATCCTTGGCAAGAGAGCGCCCAGGCGGAAGTCGAATGGGTTTCGTCTAAAGTTCCGGCCCAGGATGGGATATTGGCGCGTTCCAGTAAGAAGCTGGTGAGTGACGAGGGGCTATTACCCGAGCTTGGGCCAACCCGTCTGGACCGGGAGCTTCAGAAATACATTTGGAGTGGAAAGGATCACCTACACCTGAAGGACTTGTGGGAGTATCTGAACCGCTACACGTATCTTCCAAGGCTCAAGAACCGCGATGTCTTGGCGAAGGGCGTTCAGGCGGCTATCGGCGGCATGTTGCCTGGCCCGTTTGCCTATGCCGAGCGGTGGGATGAAACTGAGGGTGCCTACAAAGGGCTTCTGATTGAAAAGGCAATGAACGCGCTGGTCGTAATCGATGCCGACAGCGTTATCGTAAAGCCAGATGTGGCGGAACAACATCGCCCCGCGCCGGAGCTAGAGCCGGGAACCGGTGAGGATTCAGGTCAACCGACAGGGGACGACCCAGGCAAACCGGGTGACACGCCTCAATCCAAAGATGAAGTGGACGACAAGCCCAAGCGCTTCGTGGGTACGGTTATGATTTCATCGGACCGGCCAGCACGAGACATGAACCAGATCGTTGAGGCGATAGTGGAGCAATTGACAACGATCCCTGGTAGCGACGTTTCACTGAAACTGGAGATCGACGCAGAAGTCCCAAGCGGCATGGACCGAGCGAAGGTCAGAACGATCCTGGAAAACGCTAACACCTTGGGTTTTATTGACAAGGACATCCACTGATGAGTTTGCCTCGCTCTCAAACGTCCGGTCATCAGGAGCCTGACATAATTGTACGTGAAGAGGGCATAGATAGTCTCCGCATTGAACGAAACTCGGCGTCACTTGCGGAACCACTTCGCAAGAACGTTTATGCGATGCGCTGTGAGGGTGGGCAAAGGCTCGTAAATATTTCGGACATTGTTTGGGACCCCGCCTTCGAAACGCGAGACACAGCGATTTCACTTCAACATCAGGGGGCAATTACACAAATCAAGTGTGCAAGCCAAATTGTATTGCGCCAGTATGAGTATTACACAGTTGGTGCAGAACATTTTGCGCCGTTGACCCTTCATGATATTGCCGAAGCGATTCCTGCCCACGAGAGCACGGTCAGCCGGATAACAAACAAGCTGTCAATCATTAGCCCCGCAGGAGTTGTTCCGCTCAAAAGCTTTTTTTCTACGGCATTACAAAATAGCGATGGAACCCTGGTTTCATCTCAAGTCGTTAGAGATCGAATCGCCGAACTCATTAATTCTGAAAACCCGGCTCGACCACTTTCTGACAACAAAATTGCATCCATCATATCGAACGAAGGCACTCGAATTGCCCGCAGGACAGTCGCAAAGTATCGCGAAGGCATGGGAATTGCGGCAACGCCTGACGGCAAGGAGCATAAAAACGGGTAATTCTACCTGGCTGAGGTTTGACCGATAGGTGCCCTCTGGGTGCCCCATTATCATTATTAGGCAGCCGCTCTTTAGGGGCGCGCATAAATCAATGAAATTAAAGATAAATTTGGCGCACCCGGCGAGATTCGAACTCACGACCTCTGCCTTCGGAGGGCGCCCGGATGATCCGATCGAGCGATCGGTGCGATAGGCCTGAGCTGGAAGGGGACAAATCCGCGTGGCGGCGCAAGGTTTTGGAGCAGTCTTGCTTGTGCCGAGGGTGCGCCGACACCGAGGCAGGGTGAAGCAAACCTACGGCCTCTTGGTCAGTGGAGCGAGGCGGTAGGTTTCGTCGTCCGCCTTGATTTCATCGCTCACCCTTCAGGATTGCCTGCAGGATGTTAGAGCGCGGCAACCCGGCTATAAGCGGTAACATTTAAATATTCGGTGGTTCGCCGAAGGCATCCTCTCCCAATCAGAGGGATAAATCGGATATATTGGTGGCGGGTGGACAGCGAGAGGCTGAGCTTTTTACCGATGCCTGGGATAAGCGCCACCCGGTCAAGGCGAGGCAGCATGAGTTCACCCAATATGATTCCTATGAATGGCTTACGCGCGTTCGATGCGGTGGCTCGGCATCTCAGTTTTTCGCGTGCCGCCGACGAGCTCTGTGTTACCCAAGGTGCGGTCAGTCGACAGGTTGCCAACCTGGAAGCCAGCCTTGGCGTGACTCTGTTCGCGCGTGCCAGCCGTTCGGTGCGACTGACTGCGAAGGGCGCACAACTACACGCTATCGTTGCCGATCCGTTGCGCCGTATCCGCGCTGGCATGACCACCTTCCATCCTGAGGCCGACGACCTCACCCTTAAAGTCAAGGTGCCCCCCACGTTTGGCATCCGTTGGTTCGTCCCCAGACTCGGGAGCTTTCACGGCGCCCATCCGGAGATCGACGTGCAGATCACCACCTCGCACCAGGCCGTCGACTTCGAGAACGAGGACGTCGATGTCGCCATTTACTGGGGCGAAGGCAATTGGGAAGGGCTGGACGCCGACTTCCTGGTCGGCGAGGACCTGCTGCCGGTGTGCAGCCCGGAACTTCTAGCCGAGAGCCCAATCACATCGCCAGCCGATTTGAAAAACCACGTGCTGCTGCGCTCGCTGCACCGGACCGACGACTGGCTAATCTGGCGCAACGCCCTAGGGCTCCCGGAAATCGAGTGGCAGCAGGTGCTCAAGTTCGAAAACTCGGCGATGACGTACCAGGCCGCCATTGACCGGCTGGGCGTAGTAGTGGCGCAACGAGCCTTTATCGAGGATGACCTTTCCGCCGGCCGACTGGTGGCGCCGTTCCGGGACTCGGCGCCGGGCCAATGTGCCTATTACTTGGTCTATCCCGAGGAACGGTGCGACGAGCGGAAACTGATACTGTTCCGCGACTGGCTGCTGCAGTCCGTTGCGGCGCCGCGCAAGCCCCCCTCTCGGGTCGCTCCGAGCCCGGCCTGACCGACTTCAGGGCAGCGCCTGGATGGCGGCCTTGAGTCCGTTCCTGACGTAATCTACGTCGAAACCAAGCTCCAAGATTGTCAGTCCGATTTCGGCGTGGCGGCGCACCTCTTCGGCGCTGGTAGGAATATTGCACATGGCGTGTTTGCCGTGCTTACGTGCCGCCTGGATGGTGGCCAGAAACGACTCGTGCACACGCTTCTCGTTGCGGTTCGGGCCGGGAAGGCCGAGCGACATAGCAAAGTCGGCCGGCCCGAAGTTGACGAAGTCGATGCCGTCGACGGCCATGATGTCGTCGACGTGGGCCATAGCGTCGATGTGCTCGATCATGATGCCGACCATGGGCTCCGTGTTGCTCCATTGAATCCACTCGGGCCCCGAGACCGCGTTCCAGTAGCCTGACCGGCAGTAGCTCGAATAGCCGCGCGATCCCTTGGGTGGGAACTTGGCGAATTCGGCAACCCGTTCGGCGTCGGCAACGGAGCCGACGTTCGCGACCAGCACGGCGCCGGCGCCGATCTCAAGCGCCTTTCGCAGGAGTTGCGGCTCGCCGTTGTCCATGCGCACCATGGTGGTGATGCCGACCGCGTCGGCGGCGCGGATCAGGTGCTCCAGCATGTCGTCGCGACGCCAGGCGTGCTCGGCGTCGATGCGCACGTAGTCGATGCCGCTGGTACCTGCGGCCTCAACCATGTTGGGGCTCCACGAAAAGATCATGCAGCCGGTGGCGACGCCGTTGCTAGCGAGCTTGGCTCGGAGCCTGTTGGATTGATTCTTCATGCGTCTTCTCCTCGCGGTTCGTTGCCGTCTGTTGGTATGCCGGCGGCCGGTAGATAGGCCCACGGCCGCAAAATCTGGTCTTCGGTTTGAAAAGCCTGGATCGCCGTCATGTGGGTCAGCGTGCGGTCGATCTCATCCATGCCAGCGAGCAGGAAGTCGCGAACCGGTTCTTCGATGGAAAAATTGAGCGTGCGACCGAGTGGCGTCCTGATGCGGAGGCCAACCAGATCAATCTCCATCTCCGGTGCATCGTTAATCGCGATGAATTCGGCGGCGAGCTCGTCAATCTCGGCCTGCGGGAGAATGATCGGTAGAAGGCCGTTCTTGACGCAGTTTTCACGGAAAATATCCCCAAAGCTGGGGGCCATAACGCAGCGGATGCCATAGGCGGCGAGTGCCCAGACCGCGTTCTCGCGCGAGCTGCCGCAACCGAAGTTGCGGCCGGCGACGAGGACGCGGGCGTTTCGGTATTGTGCCTGGTTGAGCACGAAGTCCGGGTTCTCGCGGCCGTCTTCCAGGTAGCGCCAGCGGCCGAACAGGCCTTCGGCGTGGTCGGCGTCGACCGAGCGCAACCAATCGGCCGGGATGATGGCGTCGGTGTTGACGTTTTCCTGCATCAGGGGTGCGGCGATGCCGGTCAGTATATCGAACTTCTCCATGGCGTCATCCCCCGCCGCCGGCCATGAACCGACGCGGATCAGCGATGGTCCCGGCGATGGCCGATGCCGCAGCTGTCGCTGGGCTCGCCAGATGCGTGCGGCTGCCACGGCCCTGACGGTTCTCGAAATTGCGGTTCGACGTCGAGACGCAGCGCGCACCCGGCGCCACCACATCGTCGTTCATGCTGAGGCACATCGAACAGCCGGGCTCGCGCCATTCGAAGCCGGCCGCCTCGAACACCCGGTCGAGCCCCTTGGCCTCGGCGGCCTCCTTGACGGCGCGGGACCCCGGCACGGCGAGCGCACGCACGCCTGGCGCAATCTTGCGCCCGGTGACGATGGCGGCAGCGGCCTCGAAATCGCTCAAACGGCTATTGGTGCAGGATCCGATGAACACCACGTCAATGGGGATCTCGGCGATCGGCGTGCCCGGCTGTAGTCCCATATAGTCGAGTGCCTGAGCCGCCCCCTCGGCGCCGCCGACCGCGTGTTCCGGCGCCGGCCCGCGGCCATCGACGGCGGCGACATATTGCGGGCTGGTGCCCCAAGTGACGCGCGGCGTGAGCCCCTCGCAGTCGAGCACGAGCTCTTGCTCGAAGCGCGCGCCGGCTTCGCTCCTGAGTCCCGACCAGTAAGCCGTCGCGGCCTCCCACTCGGCGCCCTTAGGCGCATATTCGAGTCCGCTGAAATACTCGACGACCTTGTCGTCCGGTGCAATCAGCCCGGCGCGAGCGCCAAACTCGACCGACATGTTGCAAAGCGTCAGCCGCCCCTCTACCGACAGCGACTCGATCGCCGGGCCGGCGTATTCGACGACGTGGCTGGTGCCGCCGGCTGCACCGTGCGTGCCAATCAGGTGCAAGATCAGGTCCTTTGCCGAAACCGCTGGGCCGGGCTGACCCTTGAAGGACACGCGCATGCTGGCCGGCCGGCGCCGGACGATGGTCTGGGTAGTCAACACGTGCTCGACCTCACTCGCGCCGGCGCCCCAGGCGAGTGCGCCGATGCCGCCCATGGTCGAGGTGTGGCTGTCGCCGCAGGCGATGGTGCAGCCGGGCAGCGCGATGCCGAGTTCGACAGCGACGACATGGACGATGCCCTGGCGCCGGTCGTCGAGGTCGAACAGTGTTACGCCAAACTCCTCGCAGTTGCGGCGCATGGCGCTGACGAACTCGACGCCGCCGGGATAAGTCGCGCCTGTGCGCCCCGGCGTGGTCGCGATGATATGGTCGATGGTGGCGTAGGTCAGGTCCGGCCGGCACGGCCGCCGGCCCTTGACACGCAGCCGCTGGAATGCCTGCGGGCTGCTCGCCTCGTGCAGGATGTGGCGGTCGATGTGCAGAAGCTGGCCGTCGCCGCCAAGATCGGCGATGACGTGGGCGTCCCAGATCTTGTCGAACAGGGTGCGCGCGCGCGCTGTGTTGGCGGTCATTGCATGCGTCGCCGAATACGATTGTCGATGACCAGCAGCGTCACGCTGACGATGGTGGCGAAGGCGACCAGCAGCAGCGTCACCGACATGATGGTCAGCATGTCGTGTTGGCCCATGCCGATCATCAGCAGGAAGCCGAGGCCGCGCTGCGAGCCGAACATTTCGCCCATCAGCGTGCCGACCAGGGTGAGCGAAAAGCCGATACGGAGCCCGGTGAAGATTTCCGGCAGCGCAGCCGGGAACAGGATGGTGCGCGCCAGGTCCCAGCTTCCAAGCCGCAGCGCGTGAGCGGTGCGCAGGTAAACCGGGTTGATGTTGCGCATGGCGTTCATGGTGAAGATGATGATCGGGATGACGCCATGGATGGCGCCGAACGCTACCTTGGCCGGCATACCGGTGCCGAAAAACAGCAGGATGATCGGGTAGAGTGTGATCTTTGGGATCGAATATAGGGCGACCAGGATCGGTTCGGCGACCTCGCCGGAGAGCTTGTGGACGCCGATGGCGAGACCAATGGCGAGGCCACTGACCACCGCGATAATCAGTCCCTGCAATACCGCCAGCGCAGTTTCCTCGACATGTGGCCAGAACGTCGGATCGGCCAGCATCTTGGCTAATCTGGCGATGGTCTCGGTCGGCGACGTAATGGCGACGCCGCCGGCGAACTCGTGCAGGCCCTGCCACAGCGCGAACAGCGCGATCAACAACACCATGACGTCAAAGGCGTGGCGGAGGTTGGTGGCGCGGGTCATGGCTCAACGTTCCGTCTGGCGCTGGGCGTACTTCTTCTCCCAGGCGTAGAGCGCCATGTTGATGACTGTCGCGGCGACGATGATCAGCAAGATCAGTGGATACATGGTGCGGTTGTCAAAATCGTTGAAGGCAAAGCTGATCTCGTAGCCCATGCCTTCGCCGGCGAGGATGAACTCGGCGGCGATGACGCCAATGAACGAATACGCCACCGCCAGCTTGAGCCCGGTACAGATGTAAAGCGCCGCATAGGGCAGGATGACGCGGACGATTGTCCGGATGCGGCCGAGCTTGTAAACGCGCGCCGTCTTGAGCAGCACCTTGGGCACTCGGTCAAAGCCGTTCAGCGTATTGACGATCATGGCGACAACGCCGAGCAAGAAGCCGATGGCGATCTGCGGATAGCGGTTGAGCCCGAACAGCACCACGAAAAACGGATAGAACACGAAGATCGGGATGGCGTAATAGGTCGCTAGCAGCGGGTCGATGACACGCCGTGCGCGCGGCAGCACGAACAGCAGCGCACCGGCGACAAAGCCGACGATAATAGCCAGCGCCAGCGCCGTCGCGACGTTAATCAGCGTTGAGACGATGTGCTCGTTCATGCGTCCGCTCGCCAGGATCTTGACCAATTCGAACACCATGCGGCTCGGTGGGATCATGGTCAGCGGATCGATGATCTCAGTACGGCAGAGCATCTCGATGAAGGCGATGAAACCGATCACCGCGACCAGACGGATGCGGGCGACGCGCGACACGCTGAAGCGCCGGTCGGCCATCATTCGGCCTCCTTGTCGGACGACATGGCCTTGATCGACTCAGACCTGAGGTGGCGCCACAGCCCGGCCGAGATGTTGGCGAGGCGAGGATCCTCGACCAGCGCGCTGTCGCGCTCGCGCGGCCAGCCGGTAGCGACGATGTCGAGGAACACGCCAGGCCTGGCCGACATCACGGCGATGCGATCGGATAAGAGTGCCGCCTCGTCCAGCGCATGGGTGATGAGCATTACCGTGGCGCCGGTCTCACGCCACAGGCGCAGCAACTCGTCGCCCATCAGCAATCGGGTCTGCTGGTCGAGCGCGCCGAACGGCTCGTCCAGCAGGATCAATCGCGGCTGCATGACCAGCGTGCGCGCGATGCAGACGCGCTGGCGCATGCCGCCGGAGAGCTGTGCCGGGTAGCTTTCGGCGAAATCGCGGAGCCCCATCAGCTTGAGCGCGTAGTCGGTACGCTCGCGCGTGTCGGCTTCCGGGTTACGGTCCATCTTGAGACCGAAGGCAATGTTGTCGCGTACGGTCATCCATGGGAAGCAGGCGTTCTCCTGGAACACCACGCCGACGCCGTCGGGCACCTGGCCGTTGATGGAGAGGCCCTCGAAGGTGTAGCTGCCCTCGCTCAGCGGCTGCAGGCCGCCGACGATTTCGAGCAAGGTCGACTTGCCACAGCCGGAAGGCCCGACGACCGAGAAGAACTCCCCCCTGGACAGCTTGAGGTCGATCGGGCCCAAGGCGTGCACCGGCTTGCGGCCGGCGACCCCGGGGTAGACGCGGGTGACGGCCTCGAGATCGAGATGAACGTCCGTCATGTCCGCGCCCCCCATAGGAAGGTTGTTACTTCTT
Organism: Rhodospirillaceae bacterium; assembly: GCA_038152725.1. Taxonomy (GTDB): domain Bacteria; phylum Pseudomonadota; class Alphaproteobacteria; order Rhodospirillales; family Casp-alpha2; genus TMED8. The sequence goes on along the minus strand of JAYOXJ010000047.1, from coordinate 3,299 downwards.
CCCCACAAGGTCTTTGGGCAGGAAACTCTCGTCAACCATCTCAGCCCACTTGACCTCGCCCGAGATGGCGCCGACGTCCTTCTGCGCCTTGATCATGGCGTCCATCGGACCGTAGCGGAGATCGCCGGGGCCCCAGTACGGCATGCCGCTGGCGCCGGTGCTGGCGATCAGCGTGAGCAGGATCTCCTGTACGACGGAGGCGTCGAGCTTGTAGGCCGGCGCGATCAGCTTGGCGGCCTCGACCGGGTTGAAGTACATGAACTCGACCGCGCGGCGCCGGGCGCGGATCACCGCCTTGATGAAGTCGGCCTTGCCCTTGGCGGCCTCGCCGGTGGTGACGCCGACGACGTTGGTGACCGCCGGCAGGATGTCGGGCGCGGCGACCAGGACGCGGTAGTCCTTCTTGCTCTTGGTGTAGACCGGTTCGGCGACCGGTGCGACGTCGATGCCGCCGTTCTTGAGCGCGACCACCATCGGGCCGAAGCCGCCGGTCTTGACCAGCGTCACGTCGGTCTGCTTCATGCCGAGCGTGTTGAGCAACAGCACGTCCATGGCCTGGCTCGTCGAGCGCGGGTTGGTGAAACCGAGCTTCTTGCCCTTCAGGTCCTTGACCGACTTGATCGGCGAGTCGGGTAATACGACCCAGTAAAATTCGGCGACCGTGTGCGCGTTGCCGGAGATGATGCGGAGGTCGGCGCCCTTCTGGCGGGCGGCGACGATCGAGGCGAGGCTGGATTCCGCATAGGCGTGGTTGCCGCCGAGCAGGTTGCGGATGGTCGTGCCGCCGCCGCCAGAGCTGAGAATGCCGGTGACGTCGGCGCCTTCTTCCTTGAAGTATCCCTTCTCCATGGCGACCGCATAGGGCATGCCGTTGACGGTAACGCCATAATTGGAAACGACGATCTGTTCGGCATTCGTCGGCGTGCCGAGGCCGACAGCTAGGGCAATCGCAGCGACGGTACCGGCGAGTAATTGCGTGATGCGCAGCTTACGCATGATGAGTCCTCCCGAGTGATATTTACGCAGCCCCAATGGGATGCGCGCTCCCATATGGACAACAGCGTTGCCCATCCAATGAATAGCGTAAGCCGATCCCGTAACCGCCGCGATTCATTTAATCTCATGCGATCTATGCGAAATTGAATACAAATTTGCGCTGCCGGAAACCGCAGCAACAAAAAAAATAAAAAATATGCGTAAAAACAATACATTAAAATATTTACAGACCCGCCTGGTGCAAGCCTCACACGGCAACCTATTCTGATTTAAATTGAGGCGATAGGTTTCGCCGTCCTTCTTGATCGCGCCGTCACGTTCGAGGCGCCAGCCAGGCTGCTGGTCGATGATGTTGCGGCGATAGTGCTCCTGCTGGAGAACATCGCGACGGATGATGTCCTCCGCGATCTCAGCCTTCGTTGCAGCGCCACCACGCTTCAGGATCGCCTGCAGCATGACGGGCTTGTAGATATGGCTCATCTGCGTCTTGCGGATGAGGTCGACGAAGTCCTCGATCGATTTCATGCCCGCACGTTATCAGAAACAATGGCAGCAAAGTAGCCGCACGTTTCGATTGTTTTTGTCCCAACGATTCGACCAGGCCTGCTGGCTTGTGTATCCCTGCTTGAGGTCCATTGTGCGTATCATTGCCCTCTTAATCCTGCTGGTTGTTAGCCCCGCATTAGCTGGGCCGCCCAGCGACTTTCAAAGCGCAAAGAAGGCGGCCGTGGAGCTCTGGTGGGAGATTGGTCCAGTTAGCTTCTACTGCGGCTGCCCCTATCGACCGGCGACGGCTGAGGAGAAGCAAATCCGAAGCGGCAACCTCTGGGTCATCGCATCTGTCTGCGGCTATCAGCCGCACGATCCGCTGAGCGCAAGTGGTCAGCCGCGAGCGCAGACCATGCGGATCGAATGGGAGCACGTCGTGCCCGCCGACTGGATCGCCACTGGTTTCGGCTGCCAGGATAAGACACGCAGTGAATGCCGCGCCATCGATGGCTTCAAGCAGGCTGAGGGGGACTTGTTCAACCTTGTGCCCGCGGTCGGAGAGCTCAATGTCGATCGAAGCGCTCGCCTCTATGGAGAGATCCCCGGCGAGGATCGGATATACGGGCGTTGCGACTTTGAGGCGGTCAAGACGGGAGACGGTGAACCGCACGTCAGGGGCGCGGCTGAACCGATGGAGTCCATTCGTGGCGATGTCGCTAGAGTGTGGTTCTACATGAGCGAAAAGTACGGGGTGAAAATGTCGGCGGAGTATCGCTCGCTACTCGAGGCGTGGAGCGCTGCTGATCCCGTCGATGAAGCCGAGCGCAGGCGCCATGACCTCATCGCGGCCAAAATGGGTTGGTCAAATCGCTTTGTGACGGGCAACTGATGGCGGACATCAACTACTCAGTCGGCTCGACCTACAATCGCCGCCAGGACATCCATGCGCACTTCGGGGGCTAGACACGACAGCATCGTCGTCTTCGAGAAAAAATTCGATACCGAGGAAACCAAGATCTACGCGCAGCTCACCGAAGAAGGTGACTTAAAAATCCACGGTTTCGACGCCGGCTCGATATTGGAAGGCATCACTGGAGACGACGACTACGAATACGGTATGACCATTCGCAAAGTCGATTTGGGCGAACTCGCATCGATCCTCTCGGCCGCCGGGCACTCAGTGTCGAACCCGATCGATCAAGGCCTGATCACGGCTCTCAAAGAGGCGTTCGCGGGCGGGGTGAAGTTCCGTGATCTAGCCGCATCCTGCCGAGATAGAGGACTAGAAATTCAGCAATGGAGTTATTGATGACGGTTCTCGCGTCGGCCTCGCGGCGATGTAGGATGCTCTGAATGCGATCGGGGGCAGTTGGGCTGGTTGGCAATCCGACGCAGTCGGGTAGGGCGCTTGGGCGACGACGATGCCGCCACCTTGCCCCCGACAGAGTGAAGACGCGAAGGTCGAGGAGCATCGAGTATGGCTGCATTCACTAACGGATCCCTTGTCGATGTACCCCTTCGCGAAATCGTCAGGGCCCTACGCGCTGGCGATTCGACGAAGCTTGCCGAATATGCCGCGTTGTTGCCGTTGTCGGATCTCGAAGGGAACTATGAGGGGGTGATCGTCGAGCCGTCCCAATATGATCCCGATGAGATCGGTCGCGACCTTGCCGTCGAAATTCTCGAGAACGGCGATGCTGAGATCTCTGAGGAGCGCGCCGCCGAGCTTCTCGACGGCGGCGCGTTCACCACGAATGAGCTCGATCACATCAAACGATCGATTCTCGACGACCGCACCGAGAATAGCGACGGTG
>JAYOXJ010000046.1:13142-16113 GCA_038152725.1 Rhodospirillaceae bacterium | reverse complement strand
CTTCAACGCCAGACCTTCAAGCCGGGCGCCAAGATCTTCAAGGAAGGCGAAGTCGGCACCATGGCCTACGTCGTACAGGAAGGCGAGGTCGAGATCGTTAAGACGATCGACGGAGCCGAGACCGTACTCGGCACGATCGGCCAGGGCGGCATCTTCGGCGAAATGGCGCTCATCGACGCCAAGCCGCGCATGGCTTCGGCACGGGCCAAACGCGGTACGACCATCATCTGCGTCACGCAGGCAATGTTTAACGAAAAGATGAAGAAGTCGGACCCCTTCATTCGCGGGCTTCTGAACATCCTTGCCGATACGGTCCGCTCGTTGAGCGCCAAGAAGTAAGAAAAAAGAGACTTAGCCATCACGCTCAAACACCAACCACAGGCCCGAAACAATGGCGGATGACCAGCCAGCCCCCGACGCCGCCGGCAGCGATCAAACCGGCGGAGCTACACCCTCGAAAGCCCGTTCGCTCTCGTTCAGCCAGCGCATGCGAGCCTATCTGCTTGCCGGTATCCTGATCACGGCACCGATCTCCATCACATTCTATCTGGCCTGGATATTCATCGGTTTCGTCGATTCCAAAGTGACGCCACTGATTCCGGCCAAGTATAACCCGGAGACCTACCTGCCGTTCGCGGTACCCGGGCTCGGATTACTGGTCCTGATCATCGCATTGATCCTGATCGGCGCGCTCACGGCAGGATTCTTCGGACGGGTATGGCTCCGGATCAGCGAGCGCATTCTGGCGCGGATGCCGATCATCCGAAATGTTTACAGTGCCGTAAAACAGATTCTGGAAACGGTCCTAGCGCAGCAGTCCAATGCATTCCGGGAAGCCGTTTTGGTGGAATACCCAAGGCGAGGTCTTTGGGCCATCGCCTTCATTACCGGCCGAACGGAAGGCGAGGTGCAGAGCGTCACCGAAGAGGAATGCATCAACATCTTCCTGCCGACGACGCCGAATCCGACCTCCGGATTCCTGTTATTCGTGCCGAAGGCGGATCTTGTGCATCTTTCCATGTCGGTGGAGGAAGCCATCAAGATGGTGATCTCGGGCGGCATCGTGACACCACCGGATCGCCGCTCGGCCGCGGAAAAAGCGCAGGTCTATACCAGCGCCACCACCTTCGAGGCAGTCGACGTGGTGCGCGAGAAGGACGGTGCACCGATCCTGGTTGCGCGCGGCACCCGGCCGGGCGAAGTCCAGGCCCAGGTCAAAGCTGAATTAGACGAAAAATCAAAGACGTAGAGCTATCTTGGCATGAGGCCGTTCCGGCCCATGCGCCATAGCAACAGCTCGATCCGATCCTGACCAAAGAACGGCTCGCCGTCGAACACCATCAACGGCACGCCGCCGTGGCCGGCAGCATCCTGCGCCGCCTCGTTGGCGTGAATCTCGGCATCCAGACTATCGCTGTCGGCTTCGACTTCGTTCAGCAGGTCCACTGCTGGCAATCCGGCGCGCTCTAGCGCCTGCGCCAGGTGCTCGCCTTCGTGCCAATTGTCGGTGCCGCCGTCCCAGATCAGGCGCGAGACCTGGTCGAGATAGGCCATTCCTTTTCCTCTTCGCACAGCCGCCTGGGCGAGGCGGGTGATTCGCCGGATAAAGGGTTGATCCTCCGAAATTTCGCCGGTCGCCAGGTTCTGCACGATCGGGTCGGGCACAGGCCGGCGGTATTTGATTCCGTGGCGCTCGGCCAGGCGTACGGTGTCGAGCAGGTTGTAGGGGCGGTAGTGCTTGGATGCACGCACGCGGAAGAAATCCGGGTCGCGCACGGCGATCGGATAGACCGGGCGCAGGTTCACCATGACATCGTGATTGCGTTCGATCTCCAGCATGCGGTCGAGCGACAGATAGCAATACGGGCTCCGCATGGACCAGTAGAGGTCGAAGGAAAGTTGCGCCATTGGGAGTTCCCTTAACCGGATTGCAGGTAACGAACCGCGGCGTCGCGTTCGAACAAATAGAGCAGGTTGCGCACGGCCTGGCCGCGCGCGCCGTTCAACTCGGGATCACGCTCAAGCAACAACGCCGCGTCGTCGCGCGCAGCCGCTAGGAGTTCGCCGTGCGCCTGAATATCGACCATCACGAATTCGGGCATGCCGCTCTGGCGGGTGCCGAGCAATTCGCCGGCGCCGCGCAGTCTCAGATCCTCCTCCGCGATGACGAAGCCATCGTCGGTGTCACGCATGACCTTGAGCCGGGCCCGCGCCGTCTCGGTCAACGGAGCCGCATAGAGCAGAATGCAGGCGGAGGGTTTGTCGCCGCGGCCGATCCGTCCGCGCAACTGGTGCAATTGGGCGAGACCGAAGCGCTCGGCATGCTCGACCACCATGACGGTTGCCTCCGGCACGTCGACGCCGACCTCGATCACCGTGGTGGCAACCAACACGTCGAACTCACGCCCGGAAAAGCCGGCCATCACCTTGTCTTTTTCCGGCCCCTTCATGCGCCCGTGCACCAGCGCGACGCGGGCACCGAAATGCTGCGCGAGATCGGCGTGTCGGGCCTCGGCGGCAGCCACGTCGAGCGTGTCCGATTCCTCGACCAGCGGACAAACCCAATAGACCTTTTCCTCCTTCGCCAAGGCACGTCCGATGGCTTCCGTGACATCGTTCAAACGATCCAACGGAATAGTCACCGTCTTGATCGGCTGGCGCCCCGGCGGCTTTTCCATCAGCCGCGAGACGTCCATGTCACCATAGGCCGTCAGCATCAGCGTTCTCGGGATCGGTGTAGCGGTCATCACCAGGACATCCACGGCATGGCCCTTGGATGCCAGCGTCAGGCGCTGGTGGACGCCGAAGCGGTGCTGCTCATCGATCACCGCGACGGCCAGGTTCTTGTATTCGACGTCGTCCTGGAAAAGCGCGTGCGTGCCGACGGCAAGCTGGGCGGCGCCGGACGCCAGTGCCTCGAGCGCGCTTTCGCGTGCCTTGCCACGTTCGCGACCCGTGAGCACGACGACCC
>JAYOXJ010000046.1:4233-13132 GCA_038152725.1 Rhodospirillaceae bacterium | reverse complement strand
CGAGGGTCGAGAGTGTTCAGGTGCTGGCGCGCCAGGATTTCCGTCGGCGCCATCAGCACTGCCTGGGCACCGGCCTCGACGGCGATCAGCATGGACATCAGCGCGACCACGGTCTTGCCGCTGCCGACATCGCCCTGTAGCAAGCGCAGCATGCGTGTGTCGGAGGCAAGATCGGCGCCGATCTCTTCGAGTGCACGCTGTTGTGCCGCGGTCAGTTCGAACGGCAGCACATGACTGACTCTGGCGCGAAGCGCGCCAGAGCCCTGGACCTTGCGGCCGCGCGCTTTCCTCATGTGCCGGCGGATCAGCGCCAGTGCTACCTGGTTGGAAAACAGCTCGTCGTAAGCGAGGCGGGCCCGGTCCGGGTTTTCGGGCGCGAGGGCGGCTTCGCTCTCCGGCCGGTGCACGGCGAGGAGTGCCGATTTCCAGGGTTTCCAGGCATTTCTCCTGACGAACGATGCATCGGCCCATTCGTCCAACTCCGGCACGGCAGCAAGGGCACCCTCGACGGCACGGCCAAGTACCTTGAGCGTTAGTCCGGCGGTCAGCGGATAGACCGGCTCAACGGTCTTCAGCTTATCCAGTTCGTCGATGGTGCCAATGTGGTCGGGATGGGTCATCTGCACTTCGTCGCCGAAATGGTCGACGATCCCGCTGACCACGCGAAGCTCGCCCTCCGGTAGCGATTTCCGCAGGTAGTCCTCATGCGCATGAAAGAACACCAGCGAAATCTCGCCCGTGTCGTCACCGCAGATCACCTTGTAGGGCATGCGTTTGTTGGGCGGCTTTCTGTGCTGGCGCACGCGGAGCGTGATGGTGGCGACGGTCCCGGGCACGGCATCGGCGATCTTCGGCGCATTGCGGCGGTCGATCAGCCCGCTCGGCAAATGCCACAGCAGGTTGACCAGCTGGGCGCCGGCAAGCTTCTCGATCAGCTTGCCGATGCGCGGCCCGATCCCCTTGAGGGCGGTCACCGGCCGAAACAACGGGAAAAGGACTTCAGGACGCATTTGCCCCACACTTGCCGACGATGCAGAGAGCCAGTATATCGTAGGGCCCTCGCAACAACTGGCAACGCGAAAATCCCGCCCGCGGCGGAGCCCCGCTTACACCGGACCGATCAGCCATGGACGCGCGCCGAAAACGACTGCTATTCCGCTCTCAGCATTGCGGCATGAAGGAAAACGACTTCCTGCTCGGCCGCTTCGCCGCTGCACGCGTCGAAAGCTTCGGCGAAGAGGATATGGCCGCGTTCGAAGCGCTGCTGCAGGAAAGCGACAACGACATCTATAATTGGGTCACCGCCAAGGAGCGGCCGCCGGCCCGCCATGACAACGCCTTGATGGCCGCGCTGATCGAGTTCAACGACCCGAAATGAACGCAATTCCGATCCCCAATCGCGGTCAGCGCACCACATTGGGCGGTGTGCCGGGCGGCGCGGAAGCGTTGGCGCTTGTCGAATTGGTCAAGGCGAGAGGCGACGTGCTGTTCGTCGCGCCGGACGACCGCGTCATGGCGCAGACAGCGGCGGCGCTCGGCTTTTTCGCGCCCGATATCAGTTGTTACCAGTTTCCGGCCTGGGATTGCCTGCCGTACGACCGCGTCTCACCGAACCCGGGCATCGTCGGCCGCCGGCTCGAATGCCTAGGCCGGCTCGCCAAGACTGACGGAAAGGGTGGACGGATCGTGTTGGCGACCGTCGCCGGCGTGTTCCAGCGCGTGCCGGCGCCAGCCGTCCTCGCCGCCGCCACGGTCGAACTGGCGATCGGCGCCAGCTTCGATCCGGGAGATCTCATTCGCGCCCTCGACCATGCCGGCTACCGGCGTGCCGAGACGGTCATGGAACCGGGTGAATTCGCCATGCGCGGCGGCATCGTCGACGTGTTTCCGCCGGCCGCCGACATGCCGTTGCGCCTCGACTTCTTTGGCGACGAGATGGAGAGCATGCGCCACTTCGATCCGTCGACGCAGCGATCGCTCACCGACATGGCGCCGCCCGAAACCCTGGTGCTCGGCCCGGTCAGCGAAATCACCCTCGATGCCGATGCGATCTCGCGCTTTCGCTCTGGCTACCGCGCCATGTTCGGTGCATCAGGCACCGACGATCCCCTCTACGAAGCGGTTTCCGCCGGCGAACGCATGATCGGCATGGAGCACTGGCTGCCGCTGTTCCATGCAAAGTTGGTGACACTGTTCGACTATCTGCCCGATGCCCTGCTGGTGCTCGACAACGATGCCGAAGGCGCCGGAGAAGCGCGCCTTGAACTCATCCAGGAGTACTACCAGGCACGCGTCGAAGTCGTCGACAAGACCGGCGACGACGCCAGCGTTTACCGCCCGGTTTCGCCGGCGACGCTGTTTCTCGACAAGGATGGCTGGAAGACTCTGCAAAACGAGCGCGCCACGGTCGTGTTGTCGCCGTTCTCGAGCCCGGTCGAGACGTCTGCGAGCCATGACATGGCCGGCACGCGCGGCCGCGATTTCGCCGACGTCCGGGTCCGCCCCGACGCCAATGTCTACGATGCCGTCGCCAAACACCTCTCGACATTGATGGCCGACGGACTGAAACCGCTGGTGGCGGCGTTCAGCGAAGGTTCCGCCGATCGCCTCAAGGGTTTGCTGGCCGAACATGGCGTCGGCGGCCTAGAGGTTGTTGCCGATGGCGCGTCGTTGCTCGGGGGCGGCGAAACCGCACCGGTTGTCGCCGTTTTACCACTCGAAGCCGGGTTCCAACTCGGACGCCTCGCGGTGGTTACCGAACAGGACATCCTGGGCGACCGCCTGACCCGGCCGGGACGCAGGCGGCTCAAGGCCGAAAACTTCATAGCCGAGGTTTCCAGTCTGTCGGTGGGCGATCTCGTTGTGCACATGGATCACGGCATTGCACGTTTTGACGGCTTGCAAACCATCGAAGTCACCGGCGCACCGCACGATTGCCTGCGCCTGATCTACGCCGGCGACGACAAGCTGTTCCTGCCGGTCGAAAACATCGAGATGCTGTCGCGCTACGGCTCGGAAGACGCCGGCGTGCAACTCGACCGCTTGGGCGGTGCCGCCTGGCAGGCCCGGCGCGCCCGACTCAAGGAACGGGTGCGGGAGATGGCCGCGGAACTGATCCGTATCGCCGCGCAGCGTTCGCTCAAGAAGTCCGACCCGCTGCCGGTGCCGACCGGCGTGTTCGAGGAATTCGCCGCGCGTTTCCCGTTCAACGAGACGGAAGACCAGGAACGCGCCATCGCCGACGTGCTCGCCGACCTTGCCAGCGGCCGGCCGACCGATCGGCTGATCTGCGGTGACGTCGGTTTCGGGAAAACCGAAGTGGCATTGCGCGCGGCTTTCGTCGTCGCCTATTCGGGCAAGCAGGTTGCCGTGGTGGCGCCGACGACTTTGCTCTGCCGCCAGCATTTCAACGTGTTCAAGGACCGCTTCCAGGGCCTGCCGGTACGCATCCGCCAGCTCTCGCGCCTGGTCTCGACCAAGGACGCAAAAGAGACCAAGGCCGGGTTGGCGGAAGGGCAGGTCGATATCGTCATCGGCACCCACGCGCTGCTGGCCGCCGACGTCAAGTTCAAGGAACTCGGCCTACTGGTCGTCGACGAGGAACAGCATTTCGGCGTCGCGCACAAGGAACGGCTCAAGAAGTTCCGCGCAGGTGTCCATGTGCTGACTCTCTCCGCCACGCCGATCCCACGTACATTGCAACAGGCCCTGACCGGCATCCGCGACATGAGCCTGATCGCCACGCCACCGGTCGACCGGCTGGCGGTGCGCACGTTCGTGCTGCCGTTCGACCCGGTTGTCATTCGCGAGGCGCTGATGCGCGAAAAGTTCAGGGGCGGGCAGAGCTTCTACGTCTGCCCGCGCATCGCCGACATCGCCCGCGTCTCGGAGCGGCTGAAGGAATTGCTGCCGGAGCTGCGTTTCGGGGTCGCGCACGGCCAGATGCCGATCCGCGACCTCGAGGACACGATATCGGCCTTCTACGACGGCAAGTTCGACGTATTGCTGAGCACCAACATCGTTGAATCGGGCCTCGACCTGCCGAGCGTCAATACCATCGTCATCCACCGCGCCGACATGTTCGGCCTGGCCCAGCTCTACCAGCTGCGCGGCCGCGCCGGGCGCTCAAAGGTGCGCGCCTATGCCTACCTGACGCTGCCGCCGAAGCAGAAGATCACCATCACTGCGGAGCGCCGCCTCGAAGTCATGCAGACTCTGGACAGCCTGGGCGCCGGGTTCTCACTGGCCAGCCACGATCTCGACATCCGCGGTGCCGGCAATCTGCTGGGCGAGGAGCAGTCCGGTCACATCCGCGAGGTCGGCGTCGAACTCTATCAGCAGATGCTCGAAGAGGCCGTCGCCGAGGCGCGTGGGTTTGGCGAGGAAGAGGGCAAGGAGAGCGAGTGGAGTCCGCAGATCTCGCTCGGCCTCGAAGTGCTGATCCCGGAGAGCTACGTCGCTGATCTCAACGTCCGCATGCAACTCTACCGCCGCCTCGCAAGCCTATCCGAACGCGCAGAGATCGAAGGCTTCGCGGCCGAATTGATCGACCGCTTCGGACCCTTGCCTACGGCGGCGGAAAACCTGCTCCAAGTCGTCGCCTTGAAGGCGATCTGCCGCAAGGCCGGCGTCGACAAGGTCGATGCGGGACCGAAGGGCGCCGTCGTCGGCTTCCACGAGGACCGGTTCGCCAATCCCGCCGGGCTGGTCGGCTGGCTGACCCAGCACCAGGGCACGGCCAAACTCCGGCCCGACCACAAGGTGGTGTTCATGCGGCGATGGGATACGCCGGAAGACCGCCTCGAGGGCGCGCGTTATCTGGTCGGAGAGTTGGCCCGGGTGGCGTCGGAGGCGCCCGCCGCCGGTTAATGCACGACGCTGCCCGACCCCTCGGGTACCAAAACGCGCGGATCGCCGACGGTGAGATCGAGTTCCCATTCCGCCTTTTGCGCCGATGTGATCATCATGTGGCAAAGCGCGTGCAGGAGTTTCTTGTTGAGCCCGAACTGAACGCCCGAGCCGCTGGCCGTCTTCATCGACAACACCGTATTTTCCGGACTGACCGGTTTGACCTGCCCGCCAGTGACCAGCAAAGGGCCGGTATTCGACGTCAGATTGACGTTGCCTTCGGAATGCGGCTTGGAGAAGTCGCTCGACTGCACCGCCTCCTGGTGCTGCATCGCCTTGACGGCGTCGCGCACCGCCGGCTGGGTCGCGCGCTCCGCGATTTCCGGATTACGGTCGATGGTTTGCATCAAGGCGCCCCAGAGCACCTTGACGAACCGGCGGGTCAGCCAAAGCTGGTATTCGGTGTTTTCCGCGGTCGCGATGCGTAACAGCATGCGATCCTCGGTCGGATCGTAGGTCAAGGTTAGCTGACGGAGCGGAGCGGACATAGTGACATGATCGCGCGGAACAGCCGGTAAATAAAGGGGCAGGCTCCCTCAGGCAGCATCGCCGGTGACGGCGGCGGCATCGAGCATGCGGGCCAGAACCTGCGGTTCCTGGGCACCGGCAATGATCATGCGTTCGTTGAACACGAACGCCGGCACGCCGTTGACGCCCATGCGGTGCGCCCGGTTGTTCTCGTCATAGACGAAATCGACGTCTTCGTCGGTCTCCAGGTATCGTGCGACCGCCGGCAGATCGAGTTCGGCGCCCGCGGCGACATCGAACAGCACGTCGCGATTGCCGATATCCCGCCCGGCCAGGAAAAACTCGACGAACAGCCGCTCGACGATTTCGCCGGCCTTGCCACTACGTTCGGCGAACCGCACCAGCCGGTGGGAGTCGACCGAATTGGGGGTGCGGTCGATGCGGTCGAAGGCGAAGTCGATATCCACCGACTGCCCGGTTTCGGCGATGGTTCCGTAGATGCGCCGCACGCGCGCTTCGGATCCGAACTTGCGGATCAGGTAGGCAGTATGGTCGATGCCTTCGCGCGGCATTTCGCGGTTGAGCAGGAACGGCCGCCAGCGGAAACGGGTTTCGATTTCGGGCCGGAGCGCCAGCGCCATTTCGAGCCGGCGCTTACCGATGAAACACCACGGACAAATGGTGTCGAAGATGACTTGGATATCAATCACGTTTGGCGTGATCGCCGTCATTCGACGTACCTGCCGAACCTGACGGCGGAATGACCCTTGGCCTTGATCCGGTTCGGCATGATCAGCACGCAGTTGTCATAGGGCGTTCCGACTTCCTTGCCGCCGTCCCAGCCGAGCACGGTGCCGGCTTTCTCGATGACCTCGAAGCCGACGTACTCTTGCTTCCAGTTGAAGGGCTTTTCGTCCTCGATGGTGTAGGGGCCGGAAACCTCGATTATCTTTTGCTGCGGCAGCGTTGGGTCCTTGAGGTTGGCGGTGACGAAATCGGCAGAGACCGTGCCGGTATGGCCTAAGAAACGCAGCATGACGTCATGCGCCACGACGCCTGAGTTCTTCTCCCAGTGCTGGCCGCATTCGACCAGCAGCGCATTCTTCGGCGAGTTCGGATCGCCGAAGCCGCCGTAATCGCGCATGCGCCGCCCGGCGGCATGGCCCTTGTCGCAGACGACGTATTCCGGAATGCCGACAGCCTTCGCCAGTTCACGGCCCTTCTTGTGCGGCCCACACAGCATCAGCGCGGCAGCGGTCAGGGTCATGGAGTGGATGTCGAGCAGCAGGTCGACCTGGTCGAGCAGCGGGCGGACTTCCCGGGCACGCGTCGTCTCGACGGTGACCCGGTCGCCATCGAGCGTGGAAACGTCCCAAACCCGGTTGATGTCTTCCTCGACGAAACGCGATGCGAACGGATCGTCCGGATCGAAAGACTGGTAGGCGCGCCAGTTCAGGAACCCTAGGGATAGCTCTCCTTGCAATGGCCGTGCGTCCTGCTTGAACAGCCAATCGACGGCTATCGCACCACAAAGCTCGTTGCCATGGGTAACGGCCATCACCATGACGTGCGGCCCCGGCTTGCCACTGTCGAACGTGGTCATGAAGGGGATGCCCGTATTTCCCTTCCGATAGGGCTCGATGTCGACGGGCGCCAATTCGATTACCGGGTTTTTGCTCATTTCAGTTCCACTCATAGTGTTGGCGGCTATTCAAAGCCTCGCCGCATCAAAGCGCCGAACCGACCCCGCGTCAAATCACCAATGTTGCGGCCCATTATATCGCTTGTCGCAACGATGGGCTTTATGCACAATCAGCCCGAGATAATCGAAAAAGGCGGTGAATCCCGCCATGACTAGGGAGTCAGATCCATGAAAATTTCGAAATTCCTGGCAGCCGCCGTTGTGGCGGCGTCAGTGCTGGTCACGGGAGCCGGCGTATCTGCCCAGACACTCACGATCGGGCTGGGTACGGAACCGACTTCCATCGATCCGCACTACCACAACCTGGGTCCGAACAACCAGATCGCGCAGCACTTCTTCTCGCGCCTGATCGAACAGGACCACAAGCAGAACCTTTCGCCGGGCTTGGCCGTTTCCTGGAAGGCGATCAACGACACGACCTGGGAATTCAAGTTGCGCAAGGGCGTCAAGTTCCACGACGGGTCGGACTTCACCGCCGACGACGTGATCTTCTCCATGTGGCGCGCCGGCAACCACCCGAACGCCAGAGCCAGTTTCGGCCTCTACACCAAGGGCAAGACGTTCACCAAGATCGACGACTTCACCGTCCAGGCGACCACCGAGAAGCCCTATCCGCTGATGCCGGTCGATCTTTCCAACGTCGGTATCGTCTCGACCAAAGCCAAGGACCATTGGGAAGGCGACTTCAACAATGGCTCCGTGGCCATGGGCACCGGCCCCTACAAGCTGGTCAAGGGGGTCAAGGGCGAGGTCCTCGAGATGGACCGCAACGAAGGTTACTGGGGCGACAAGCCGCACTGGGCCAAGGTCGTCGTCAAGCCGATCAAATCCGCGCCGTCGCGTCTCGCCGCGCTGCTTGCCGGTGACGTCGACTTCATCGACCAGGTCCCGACCACCGACATCGCGCGCCTCAAGAAGGATCCGAAGGTGGAGCTCAGCCAAGGGGTGTCAAACCGCGTCATCTACCTGCACATGGATCAATACCGCGACAATCCGGAATACATGAAGACCGCCGACGGCAAGCCGGTCACCAAGAACCCGCTTAAGGACGTTCGCGTGCGCAAAGCCATTTCGATGGCCATCAACCGCCCTCTGATCGTCGAACGGGTCATGGAAGGCGTCGCCATTCCGGCCGGCCAGTTGCTGCCGGAAGGCTTTTTCGGCATTTCGCCGAACCTCAAGGTGGACGCTTACGATCCGAAGGGTGCCAAGAAGCTGCTCGCGGAGGCCGGCTATCCCAATGGCTTCCAGATCACGCTGCACGGTCCCAACGACCGTTACATCAACGACGCCAAGATCGCCGAAGCCGTCGCCCAGATGCTGACCCGCATCGGTATCAAGACTACACCTGAAACCATGCCGAAGAGCGTCTACTTCAAGGAAGCCAAGAACGGTGGTCCGGCGAAGCCGCCGAAGTGGAACTTCATGCTGGTCGGCTGGGGTTCGGGCACCGGCGAAACGTCGTCTCCGCTCCGCTCCTTGCTCGGCACCTATGACAAGACCAAGGGCTGGGGCCCGGCCAACCGCGGTCTCTACTCCAACAAGGAGATGGACAAGGTCCTGGATCAGGCACTGTCCACTGTCGATGGCGCCAAGCGCGCCGCGCTTCTGGCCCAGGCGACCGATATCGCCCTCGGCAAGGACCAGGGCATCATCCCGTTGCATTATCAGGTCAATACCTGGGCGGGCAAGAAGGGCCTGACCTACGTCGCGCGCTCCGACGAGCGTACGGTCGCTTACGGCGTTAAGCCGAAGTAATCTCGGTGATCGGGCGGCGGCCAATAGGGCGCCGCCCGGTCGGCGGGGGACGGCCGCCCCCGG
>JAYOXJ010000046.1:1600-4223 GCA_038152725.1 Rhodospirillaceae bacterium | reverse complement strand
TCTGGGTTTTGGGGCGGCGCGGGTTGGGCCCCGCCAGTTCGTCGGGCTACGGCCGAACCCGGAACATGACCGTCTTCATCATCCGACGCCTGATGCAGAGCATCCTCGTGGTGTTCGTGATGTCGTTCCTCGTTTTCGGCGGCGTCAACATCGTCGGCGATCCGGTCGAGATGATGGTCAACGACGAAGCCGACCAGGCCGAGCGTGAACGCGTCATCCAGGTCATGGGCCTGGATCAGCCCTGGTACGTGCAGTACGGCAAGTTCGTTACCAACGCCATGCACGGCGATCTCGGAAAATCCTTCGTCTACAGCGAGGAGTCGCTCGGCATTATCGTCCAGCGCATGCCGGCAACCTTCGAACTGGCGCTGGCAGCCTTGCTGATGGCCGTGGTCATCGGCATTCCCCTCGGTGTCTTCGCCGGGCTCAAACCTGACTCGCGAATATCCAAGCTCATCATGGCCGGTTCGATCCTCGGCTTTTCGCTGCCGACATTCTGGGTCGGCCTGATGTTCATCATGGTGTTCGCCGTGATGCTCGGCTGGCTGCCCAGCACGGGCAGGGGAGAAACTGTCGAAGTCTTCGGCATTGAGGTCAGCTTCCTCACGGCCGACGGGCTTTCGCATTTGATTCTGCCGGCGATCAACCTGGCACTCTTTAAGATTTCCCTGGTCATCCGCCTGGCCCGCGCCGGCACCCGCGAAGGCGTGCATCAGGATTACATCAAGTTCGCCCGCGCTAAGGGGCTGAGCACCAATCGGGTCATTTTCGTGCACCTGATGAAGAACATCATGATCCCGGTGGTCACCGTGCTCGGGCTCGAGTTCGGCGGCTTGATCGCATTTTCCGTGGTCACCGAAACGGTCTTCGCCTGGCCCGGCATGGGCAAGCTGATCATCGACTCGATCCAGACACTCGACCGTCCGGTGATCGTCGCCTACCTGATGGTCATCGTCATGGTATTCGTCGTTATAAACCTCGTCGTCGACGTGCTCTATTCGATCCTCGATCCCAGGGTCCGGCTGCAGGACATGCGCGCATGAGCGAAACCGTGAATTCAGCCGCACCGGCCGAAGCAGCGTCGACCGCAAAGATCGACACCCTATTCCGTTGCTTCCTATCGGATTACCTCGACAGT
This sequence comes from Rhodospirillaceae bacterium, assembly GCA_038152725.1. GTDB lineage: Bacteria > Pseudomonadota > Alphaproteobacteria > Rhodospirillales > Casp-alpha2 > TMED8. Next base: position 3,085 of record JAYOXJ010000046.1, on the reverse strand, counting down.
TCGATCGCGACAGTGGCCGCCATCGTGCTCGGCCTGATCTTCTTCATCGCCATCTTTGCGCCGTTCATTTCGCCGCAAAACCCATACGACCTCGCCACCGTCAGCATCCTCGACGCCAAGCAACCGCCGGGCACGGAAAGCCTGGACGGCTGGCGTTTTTGGCTCGGTACCGACGGCGCCGGGCGCGACCTCTTGAGCGCCATCTTCTACGGGCTCCGCATCAGCCTCGGCGTCGGCGTCATGTCCGGCATTCTGGCGATGTGCGTCGGCGCGACCATTGGCCTTGCAGCCGCCTACTTCGGCGGCCGTACCGACAGCATCATCATGCGCATCGTCGATATCCAGTTGTCGTTCCCGGCGATCCTGGTGGCGCTGATCCTGCTGGCGCTCCTCGGCAAGGGTGTCGACAAGATCATCATCGCGCTGGTCATCGTGCAATGGGCCTATTATGCGCGCACCGTGCGGGGCTCGGCCCTGGTCGAGCGTAACAAGGAATACATCGAGGCCGCGACCTGCCTTGCCCTCGGCCACAACCGCATCGTCTTCCGCCACATGCTGCCGAACTGCCTACCGCCGCTGATCGTCGTCGGCACCATCCAGACGGCGCACGCGATCTCGCTGGAGGCGACTTTGAGCTTCCTCGGCGTCGGCCTGCCGATCTCGGAACCTTCGCTCGGCCTCCTGATCGCCAACGGCTTCGACTTCATGCTGAGCGGCAAGTACTGGATCAGTTTCTTCCCGGGCGTGGCGCTTTTGATCACCATCGTCTCCATCAACCTCGTCGGCGACCAGCTTCGTGACGTGCTCAATCCGAGGCTCCAGCGATGAGCGGTGAGGGCGATCTGCCGACACTCCAGGTCGAGAACCTGCAGACACACTTCTTCACAAAGGCCGGCGTCGCGCGCGCCGTAGACGGGGTCAGTTTCACCGTCGGCCGGGGCGAGGTCATGGGCTTGGTCGGTGAGTCGGGCTCAGGCAAGACAGTCACCGGCTTTTCGCTGATCGATCTGGTCGATCCGCCGGGCCGCATCGTCGGTGGACGGATTCTCTTCAAGGGCGAGGACCTGATCCAGGCGGGCGAAAACCGCATGCAGCAACTGCGCGGCAACCGCATCGCCATGATCTTCCAGGACCCGATGATGACGCTCAATCCGGTGCTCCGCATCGACACGCAAATGATCGAGACGATCCAGGCGCATGAACCCGGCGTCGGCCGCGAGGAAGCACGCCAACGCTCCCGCGATGCCTTGGGCCAGGTCGGCATTCCATCGCCGGACGAACGCCTGAAGGCCTATCCACATCAGTTTTCCGGCGGCATGCGCCAGCGCGTCGCCATCGCCATCGCGCTCCTCAACAAACCGGATCTGATCATCGCCGACGAACCGACCACGGCGCTCGACGTCACCATCCAAGGCCAGATCCTGTTCGAGGCGCAGAAGCTCTGCCGCGAGACCGGCACGGCGCTGATCTGGATCACCCATGACC
>JAYOXJ010000046.1:0-1590 GCA_038152725.1 Rhodospirillaceae bacterium | reverse complement strand
CCCATGACCTTGCCGTCGTCGCCGGCCTCGCCGACAAGATCTGCGTCATGTATGCCGGCCGCATCGTCGAGCAGGGCGACATCGGCGACGTGCTCGACCGGCCGGTCCATCCCTATACGCGCGGCCTTTTGGGCTCGGTTCCCAGCCAAAACAACCGCGGCCAGAGGCTGTTTCAGATTCAGGGCATGACGCCGTCGCTGTTGAAACTGCCGCAAGGTTGTGCCTTTCAGTCGCGCTGCCCGAACGTCGACGGCGCCTGCCAGGCTGAGCCCGAGATCGCCGAACCCGTCCCCGGCCGCCAGGTACGCTGCTTCCATCCGCAAGTGGAGGCAGGGGCATGACCGCCATGCTGGAGACCAAGGGCCTGTCGAAGCGTTTCGTCAAACGCCTCGATCTCGCTGGCAAAATCGCACAGAAACTGGGTTCCTCGATCCGCGAGGAGGTGGTTCATGCCGTCGACGGGGTCGATCTCTCCATTGCCAAAGGCGAAGTCGTCGGGCTAGTCGGCGAGTCCGGTTGCGGCAAGTCGACCCTCGGGCGAATGGTCGCCGGCATCTTGACGCCGACGGAAGGCGAAATCCGTTACAAGGGTGCCGTGGTCGCGGCCAAGGAAAAGAGCCAGAACCAAGATTCCGCGCTCGCCATCCAGATGATCTTCCAGGACCCGTTCGCGTCGCTCAATCCGCGCATGCGGGTAGAGGACATCATCGGAGAGGCGCCTGTGCTGCACGGCATCGTCAAGGCAAGCGAGAAGGGCGATTACGTGCGCGACGTCATGCGCCGCGTCGGCCTCGATCCGGAATACGCAAGGCGCTACCCGCACCAGTTCTCCGGCGGTCAGCGCCAGCGCATCGGCATCGCCCGCGCGCTGGCGGTAAAGCCGGATTTCCTGGTCTGTGACGAGGCCATCGCCGCGCTCGACGTTTCCATCCAGGCGCAGGTGATCAACCTGTTCATGGACCTGCGCGAAGACCTGGACCTGACCTATCTGTTCATCAGCCACGATCTTTCCGTGGTCGAGCATATCTCCGACCGGGTGGTGATCATGTATCTGGGCCGCGTCGTCGAAACGGCGCCGACGGACGCGCTGTTCGATGCCCCTAACCACCCCTATACCAAGGCGCTCCTGAACGAGGTGCCGCGGGTCGACAGCCGCGGCATCGATTACCAGCCGGTCTCTGGCGAAATTCCGTCGCCGCTCGATCCGCCGCCCGGCTGTCATTTCCACCCGCGCTGCCCGCATGCCTCCGACAGGTGCAAGGCCGAGGTTCCCGCGCTTCGTGAAATCGCGCCTGGCCGCATGGCGGCATGCCACCTCAATGATTGATCACAACCTTTCCAACGACGAACCGGTCACCGTCATCCAGCCCACCGCCGAAGCCGTGCCGGCGCTGTTCGACAGCCCGCACAGCGGCTCCTTCTATCCCGGCGACTTCGACGCGGCGATGGACCGCATCGTTCTCCGGCGCATGGAAGATGCCTTCGTCGACGAGCTATACGCCGCCGCGCCCGGTTTCGGCGCCATGCTGATCGCGGCCAGATTTCCTCGCGGTTACGTCGATCCCAACCGCAATGAGAAGGATATCGATC
>JAYOXJ010000045.1:0-16231 GCA_038152725.1 Rhodospirillaceae bacterium | reverse complement strand
ACGAGTGCGCTTCCACGTTGGTCGTGGTCAGCGCACTCGCCAATCCGGACTGGGTCGTCGAGATCGAGGCCGTCGCCGCCGCTCAGTAGTCGAGCGGCACGTCGACCAGCACCACCTCTGTCTCGCCCTTGGGCGCAGCGATGGTTATGGCGCCTTCGGAAGTGATTTAGGCACCGGCGCGGGCAGGCACTTCCTGGCCGTTGACCAGCGCCGCTCCTTCCGCAATCACCAGATAGGCGGCACGGCCAGGCTCGACGGTGTGGCTGACGCTGCCGCCCTTTTCGATACGGCCGCCGAGCACGGCGGCATCCTGATGGATCAGCAGCGCGTCGTCCTCGCCCTTGCGTCCCGATGCCAGCACCGGGAGTTGGCCGGTGACCGGCGACTTCGGGAACTTACGCGCGTCCCAGCGCGGCTCATGGCCTCTCTTGTCGGTCTGGATCCAGATCTGGAACAGCACCGTCGGCTCGTCCTCCTCGTTCTTTTCGGAGTGCACGATGCCGGAACCGGCCGACATCACCTGCACGTCGCCGGCCGCGGTCCTGCCGCGGTTGCCGAGGCTGTCCTCATGGGTGATGGCGCCTTTCCGGACGTAAGTAACGATTTCCATGTCGCGGTGAGGATGCGGCTCGAACCCGCTTCTGAGGCTGACCACGTCGTCGTTCCAGACTCTAAGCGCACCAAGACCCATGCGTTCTGGATCGCGATAGCCGGCGAAGCTGAAATGATAGTGGGCGTTGAGCCAGTCGTTCTCGAAAGTACCGAGACGTTCGAAGGGCGTGACATTAATCATGGCTATTCTCCTGTTGAATTTTCGTTCAGGCGGCCTTGCGCGCATCGGAAAGAGCAGCTGCGGCCTGATCGACTTCCTCCTCCGCCTGGGCGACGCCGCCTGCGCCCTGGGCGACACCATGGGCATGGATGAAGGTGACGTCGTTGAGTCCGATGAATCCGAGTACCGTCTTGAGATAAGGCATCTGGTGGTCGAAGGCCGCAGCCGGTGTGCCTTCACGGTAGTTGCCGCCGCGTACGCTGAGTACGTAAACGCGTTTGCCTTCGAGCAGGCCGACCGGTCCGTTCTCGGTGTAGTGGAAGGTGCGCCCGACCCGTGCGGCATGATCGATCCAGGTCTTCAGCGCCGAAGGTATGGTGAAATTGTGCATCGGCGCGCCGATGACGATGACTTCAGCGGCTTCGAGTTCCGAGACGATATCTTCCGATAGCGCGATCAATTCGCGCTGTTCGGCCGTGCGGTCCTCCGGCTTGGTGTAGAAGGCGCCGATGGTGGCTTCGTCCAAATGCGGCGGCGTGTTGGTCCCCAGGTCGCGGCGCACGATTTCGACAGCGCCAGCCTTGTCGCCGGCCTGATCGAGGAAGCGCGCGACCAGTGCGTTGGTGATCGAGCCTTGCGATTTCGGGCTGGCGGTAATTGCGAGTATGCGAGTCATCTCTGTCTCCATCCTTGAGTTTCGTCTTGGAAGAGAACTTAAGACCGTTGTTAAAAATAGACAATTATGGTATATAGAACATTATTGTTTCTTTAAATAAACAATAATGGATGCGCACATGGCCGATCTCACGGGTATCGCCGTCTTCACGTCGGTTGCGAATTTGGGCGGATTCACCGCGGCGGCGAAGGCGCTAGGCCTCTCGAAATCGACCGTCAGCAAGCAGATCGCCAAGCTAGAGGAGCGCTTGGGCGCGCGGCTCTTCAACCGAACCACGCGCCGGCTCAGCCTGACCGAAATCGGCGCCGCCTATTTCGAACGCTGCCGGCGCATCGTCGAGGAGGCAGAGGAAGCCGAACTCGCCGTCACCCAATTGCACAGCGAACCGGTCGGACGCCTTCGCATCAACGCGCCGCTATCGTTCGGATTGATGCATGTGGCCCCCTTGATCCCGGATTTCATGGCGCGCCACCCGGCCCTTGAGGTCGCCATCGATGTCAACGACCGACGCGTCGACTTGATCGAGGAAGGCATCGATGTCGCCATCCGTCTCGGCGAGCTTGCCGACTCCACGCTGGTGGCGCGAAGACTGGCCCCTTGCCGCTTCGCCGTGGTCGCCAGCCCCGACTATTGGAACCGCCACGGCCGGCCCAGCCATCCCACCGATCTCGCCGACCACAACTGCCTGATCTATACCCTGCGCGAGCGACCGAACCAGACCCGCTTCCTCGATCCGGTCGCGCCCGAGACGCCGATCTCCATTACCGTTTCCGGCACGCTCAACGCCAACAACGGCGATTTGCTGATGACCGCGGCGCTCGCCGGCCGCGGCGTCTACATCTCACCGACATTCTTCTGCGGTGAGCACCTGACGGCCGGACGGCTGGAAGCCGTGCTCGCCGACTATCCTGTGCCGGTCACCGGCATCCACGCCATGTGGCCGCCGAACCGCCATCTTTCGGCAAAAGTCAGGGCGTTCGTCGAAATGCTCGCGGAAACGTTCGGGCCGGAGCCCTATTGGGACATGGCCTGGTCGGAACCCGCCTGAGCGCTCAGCGGCCCTCGCGCCACCACGCCGCCATTACCGCGCCGAGCAGCAGAAAAACCACCATCAGCGGCAGCAGCAAAGGCAACTGCAGAACACCGGTGACCACGTAAGCATTGTTCTCGACCAGGCCGACCCAGTTGCGGCCAGCGCGGTCGCGATCCGGCTGCACCTTACGAAGATCGGGCATCCCGGCGGCGATCCAGCGGAGCGCACCACCGGTATGCTGGGCAAGCGGGCCAAGGAACTGTTCAGTAGCGCGGAGATCGGTGAACTCGACCGGATTGACGGCCCCGGCGGCGGCCAATGCCTCGTGTTGGCCATCGCGCACACGATAAAGCCCGACCGCATCGGCAGGCACTTCGATGCGGCCAAGGCCGTGCGGATCGGGCTTGATCTGATGCTTGGTTTCGCGGCCGTCCGGATGGTTGACGGTGACCTCCACCGTCTCGCCTCCGAGCGAACGGCGATGGATGATGAGTTTGCCGGCATCGACCTCGGCGCGGAGGTTGTCCTCTTCGAGGTCGGGTTCCTTCATCAACCAATGCGAGGTGCGCCTGAGCAGTTCGGCGTAGGGCCCGCCGCCCTCGTAGCCGCGCGCCCAAAGCCAGATGTGATCGCTGAGCACGGTGGCGACGCGTCCCTCGCCATAGCGGTTGAGCACCAGCAGCGGACGCGATTGCTCGCCCAGCATGAGCGTGTGGCCGGCACGTGCCGACGCGTCGATCTGACGAAACCAGCGGCCCCATTTCGGCTCTCCGCCGGTGCCGTCCGGCCGGGTCACACCTTGCCCCGGCAGGTTACCGGTGACCGGGTGGCGTCTGCCGACGTCGATCAAGCGCGGGCGGAAACCGTCCGCGATGACCTTGCCGGTCGGCGCCGCCGGCAACCCGCGGCCGAGCGGCGTGTTGAACAGGCTGCGGTCGGAGGCGAACTCCGGTCCGACCGCGAGCAAAAGCGCGCCGCCGCCTTTCACGTAGTCGTCGATGTTGCGCAAATAGGACGGCGGCAGCACGTCACGCACGACGTAGCGGTCGAACAGCACCAGATCGAATTCCTTGAGTTTGAGCTCGAACAGTTCGCGCGTCGGGAAGGCGATCAGCGAGATTTCGTTCAACGGCGTGAAATCGTCCTTTTCCGGCGGACGCAGAATGGTGAAGTGCACCAGGTCCACCGCCGGATCGGCCTTGAGGAGATTTCGCCAGATGCGCTCGCCGGCATGCGGCTGACCCGACACCAACAGCACACGCAGGCGGTCGCGCACGCCGTTGATGTTAACCAAGGTCTTGTTGTTGAGCGTCGAAAGCTCGCCGGCGATCGGCTCCACCTCGAGCGTCAGCACGCTCGGACCGGCGTGATCGAGCGTTACCTTGAACTGATCGGCGCGGCCGATCGGCACCTGGGCGATGCCGAGCACCTTGTCGCCACGCTTCAGCGTGACGCGCGCGAGATCGCCGAGGCCGGCACCGGCACGCCGGCCAACACGGTCCTCGACCCGGTAGACGATCGCCGCTTCCTTGCCGACAAGACCGTAAGCCGGCGCCTTTTCGATGACGATGCGGCGGTCGATCTCGTCGCGTCGGCCGGTGAGCAGGACGTGCACAGGCGTGGTCTTTGCGAATACCTCGATCGCTTCCGCCGGCATGTCATGAACTTGGCCGTCACCGACGATGACGACACCGGCCAGGCGGTTCTGCGGCACCGTACCGAGCGTGCGCTTGAGCGCCAGCATCATCAAGGTGCCTTCGGCCTCGCTGACGGCGCCGGGCTTGGGCACCGTGTCGCGCACCTCGGCAATGCGGAGTTCGGTATTCGCAAAGCGCTTCACCTGGGCGCGAATGTGTTCGAGTGCCGCATCGGTCTGTTTGGTCCGATCTCCGACCGACTGGCTCGCGGTACGGTCGATCAGCACCACCGCCACGTCGGACTGCGGCTCACGATCCTCGCGCACCAAGCGCGGGTCGAGCAGCGCCGCGACCAGCATCGCGGTTGCCGCCAGGCGCCAGCTGGCGCCCGGTGCACCACGCAGCAGCGCGATTAGGGACATGACGGCACCAAGCACGCCGATGATCGCAATCGTCGGCAGCGGCAACAGGGGATTGATGGCGATTTCGCCGATCATTGCCCGAGCCTCCGGATGATTGCCGGCATGTGCACCTGATCGGCCTTGTAGTTGCCGGTCAGCGTGTACATGACCAGATTGATGCCGAAGCGGTAGGCCATCTCGCGCTGGCGTTCACCGCCGGGAACAACCGCGAACATCGGCCGCTGGGCGTCATCCATGGCCCAGGCGGCGGCCCAATCGTGCGATCCGGCGATCACCGGCGACACCCCGTCGTTGACCCGTTCGCCCGCCTTCTCGACCCATACCGCGCCTCCGGTCCAGCGCCCGGGAAATTCACGCAGCAGATAGAACGACCGGGTCAGCACGTGGTTCGTGTCGACCGGCACCAGCGGCGGCAAGGCGAGCTGTTCGGCCAAGATGCGGAAACCTGCACCACCGTCGTTGGCCTGTTCACGGGTGTCGAACAGTATGGTGCCGCCGTTGCGCAGATATTCACGCACGCGTTCCGCCGTGTCGTTGGAGATCGCGGCGCCACCAAGAACCGGCCAATAGATCAGCGGAAAGAACGCGAGCTCGTCGCTTGCCGGATCGATCCCTTGTGGGGACCCCAGTTCGGCCGCCGTGCGTCGGCCCAGGATAGTGTTGAGGCCAATCAAGCCGGCGCGGCTGACTTCGTCGACCTGACGGTCGCCGGTCAGTACGAAGGCGAGACGGGTTTCGAGGCTGTTGCGCATAGCGAACCCCTCGGGGCCGGAACCGTAGCTTTGCCCACCGCCACCGAGTGTCGGTACTGACCGCGGCTCCTGCGCCATCGCCGGCATCGCCACCAGGATGGTAAGCACCAGGGCGACGCGGCGGAAGCGCACGAGACCCCGCATGGCAAGGCTGATCAAGGCATCGAGCAGGAACAGGAAGGCTCCTGCCGCCAGCAGCCAAGGCCGGAGATCGACGGCGCCGCCGCCGCCGTAGGCCTGCATGGTGACGCCGCCAGCGAGCGACGCCAGCGGCACGACCGGCTGCAAACCGGCACCTAGATTGAGCGCCCGGCGCTGGCGTACGTCGCCATAGAACCCGGGCGGATGGCCAGGCCCGACCCGGCCGGCCTCAAGATCGGCGGCATTGATCGCGGTGGCACCGCCCGGCGGGGCGCCGAGCGTGCCGAAAGCATCCAGGCTTGCGACCGGCGGGGCCAGCGCGCCGGCACCGCCGGCACCGGCCACGCCCTGGGAAAGATCGACAAGGCGGCGCAGCATGTCGACGAACAATCCGGAGAACGAAAGGTCCGCCCAGGTACCGTCTGCCGTGGTGTGGACCAGTACCAGCCATCCCTCGCCATACTTCTCGGCGGTGACCAGCGGCGTGCCGTCGGCGAGCCTGGCCCCGGTCTTACCGGCGAGATCGAGCGACGGCTCGGCCAGCACCTGGCGCCGCACGCGGACGTCGGGCGGCACGGCGAGGCCATGGAACGGGCCGGTCTCCGGGAACGGCGCCAGGGACTCCGGCTTCCGCCACGACAGTGCGCCGCCGATGACCCGGTTGCCGCGGCGCAGGCGTACGGGCAGGAACTTGTCTTCCTCGCCGGCTTCGCGCGCCAAGTTCGGGCCGGCGAAACGCACCAGGATGCCGCCCTTGTCGAGCCAGGTGTTGAGCGGCGTGCGTTCCTCCGGCGCCGGCGTATCGCCGTCGGCCATGATCAGCACGGCTGTCGGCCGCTGCAGCAGTTCGACCACAGAACCACGTCTGACCTCGGTGAACGGCGCTAAGGCCTGTAGCAGATAGTGGTTGGGATCGAGCAGCGGCTGCTCGCCGCCCTTGACGGAACGGAGGATCAGGCCGACCGGCCGGCGCCTCCAGCGTTCGTCGACGAGGATCACCGCCGCAGCACTCTCGGCACCGGCGACCTCCAGCCGCGCCAGGCGATTGCGCAATTCGGCGGGCAATTCAAGCAACGCTTCGGCGCGCGCCGCCCCGGCGGCAAAGACCAGCGGCACCCGTGCCAGCAACTGGCCGTCCTCGTCCAGGCCGCGCACGGCGATACCGCGCGCCGGTAGTTCGTCGCCCGAACCGGTTGGCCGATCGGCGACCAGCATCAATTCGCCACCTGTATTGCGCGGCGGCCGCAAGATGACCGGCGCACGCGACGGCGCATCGGCCAGAACGCGAATGGCGCCGAGCGGCCTGAGCCGGCGCGTCAACTCGGCCATGGCGGTATCGGACGCCCCACTCTTGGCCTCGATACCGTTACTGAGCCAAATCACATCGCCAGGCCGACGCTCCGCGCCCGCGGCCCATTCGAGCAGCCTTTCCACGGCGGCGCGGCGGTCGGTGCTCCACGGCCGCGGCTGGATACCCTCGACGAAGCGCCTGGCGTTCGCGCCGGTCATCAGTTGCACCGGCGCCGGCTGGGCACCCTCGGGCGGCGGGGCCGTGCGCAACGCCACCACCGGCCTGCCGGTTCTGGCGGCATCATCGATGAAATCGAGCATGGCGGTACGCCGTTGCGGCCAGCGGCTGGCGGAAGCCCAGTCGTCATCGACGATCAAATAGAGCGGCCCGGAGCCGTATAGGCGGCTTTCCGCATCGAGCAACGGCTGCGCCAGTCCAGCGACGAACAACGCTGCCATGAGGAGACGCAACAACAAAAGCCAAGGCGGAATCTGGACCGGGCTCTCGCGGCGGGCGACCAGCTTGCGCAACAACTCGAGGGGCGGAAACACCACCCGAGACGGCACCGGCGGGCGCAGTCTCAACAACCACCAGATCAGCGGCAGCGCCACCAGACCGGCAAGGGCCCAGGGCGCGGCAACCGAGAGCGCGCCGAGACCGATCATCGCCCTACCTCGCCACCGATTGCGACAACTGCAGATAAAGCGACATCAACGGCCCTTCGGGTGGATGGTCGGTGTGATGGCAGACGTAGGTCCAGCCGACGCGCCTTGCGATCGAACGGAGCCCGTCACGATGGCGCGCGAGCTCGAGCTGGTAGGCTTCGCGGAGCGAGTCGACGTGCGGGATCAACACTTCACCCTCCGCCTCCGGCCCCTCGAACAACACCCGCCCGCCATAGGGCAACTGCTCTTCGGCCGGGTCCAGAACCTGGACGATATGGCCGCGGACACCGCGCGCGGCATAGCTGTCGACCACCGCCTTGACCTCGTCCAGCGACGACAGGAAATCTCCGATCATCACGAGACGGGCATAGCGCGGCAGCAAGTCGACGGCGGGCAGGCTCGCCTTCCGCACCCGGCTGCTCCGCAACATCGACCACAGCCGGTGCATGACCGAACGGCTCGACGACGGGAACATTCCGCTTTCGAGCAGTGCCGTGCGCTCGCCGCCACGCACCAACAGCGATGCCAGCGCCAATAGAAGAAGCTCGGCACGCCTTCGCTTGTTCTCACGGTCGGGATGCGCCGTGAATTCCATCGATGGCGACGCGTCGCGCCACAGCCAAACGCTCTGCGCCGCCTCCCATTCGGTCTCGCGCACATAGAGCGGATCGGCGCGCGCCGAGCGGCGCCAATCGATTCGTTGCACCGCATCACCGAACTCGTAGCGGCGGAACTGCCAGAAGGTTTCGCCCTGGCCTACTCGCCGCCGGCCATGAACGCCCTGGGACACGGTCGAGGCAACCCGTTCGGCGGCGACAAGCAACGGCGGCAGACTGCCGCCGAGCGCTTCGGCGCGGTGATGGGTGTCTTGCTGCGCCTGTGGGTTGGAGAAAATAGCCGACATGGGGTTCGCCGCCTCGATCGTTCGCGCCGGGATCAGGCGATACGGGCGCAAAGGTTGTCGATGATCGAACCGAGTGTCACGCCTTCGGCGCGCGCCGCGAAGGTCAGCGCCATGCGGTGGCGCAGTACCGGATGGGCGAGCGCCAGGACATCGTCGATGCTCGGCGCCAAGCGCCCTTCGAGCACGGCACGAGCACGCACCGCCAGCATCAGGGCCTGGCTGGCGCGCGGGCCGGGGCCCCAGGAGACGTGTTCCTTGACCGCCTCGATGTCCGTCGATTCGGGCCGGCCGGCGCGCACCAGATCGAGAATGGCGTCGGCGACGCTTTCGCCGACCGGCACCTGACGCACCAGCCGCTGGCCCGCCATCAATGCCGCCGGGGTCATCACCTTCTCGGGCTTGCCGTTATGGATGCCCGTGGTGTTGATCAGTATGTCGCGTTCGGCGGCGAGGTCCGGATAGGTGACGTCGATCTGCATGAGGAAACGGTCGAGCTGGGCCTCGGGCAACGGGTAGGTGCCTTCCTGTTCGAGCGGGTTCTGCGTCGCGAGCACATGGAACGGCGTCGGTAGTTGGTGGTACTCGCCGGCCACGGAAACGCGGTGCTCCTGCATGGCCTGCAGCAGCGCCGACTGGGTGCGCGGACTGGCGCGGTTGATTTCGTCGGCCATCAGTAGCTGGCAAAAAACCGGCCCCTGGATAAAGCGGAACGAACGCCTGCCGGCTTCCGATTCCTCCAAAACTTCGGAACCGAGAATGTCCGCCGGCATCAGATCTGGCGTAAACTGAACCCGCGAACTGTCGAGCCCGAATACGGCGCCGAGCGTCTCAACCAGCTTGGTCTTGCCGAGGCCCGGCACGCCGATCAGCAGCAGATGCCCGCCCGCCAGCAGGGTAATCAGGGTTTCGTCGACGACCGAATCCTGGCCGAAAATGAACTGCCCGACGGCAGCCCGTGCCGAACTCAGGTCGTGGCCGAGCCTGTCGAGGGCGTCGATCAACGCCTCGGAATTGATTGCGGCTCCGGTTGCGTTATCTTTATCTTCAATCTGGGCGTTCACGCTCACGTTTCGATCTCCTGGGTACAGACGACAGCCTCAATAGAGTCGTAGCATAGGATTATGGACGAAAATACGGCGAGCCTCAGCAGTTTGTCGAAAGGCGCGCAAACCGGCGGTTCGCCTCCGGTTGGAATCGCCACGACCGCGCGCCAAACCGTCTTCGGCGACATCGGCATGCGGATCGACGGCGAAGGCGTGTGGCACTACCGGGGCACCCCTATAAAAAGACCGCGCCTGGTCAATCTGTTCGCCTCCGTACTCAAGCGAGACGACGCAGGCGCATTTTGGCTGATAACGCCGGTCGAAGTGGCGCCGGTCGCGGTCGAGGACGCGCCGTTCATGGCCGTGGATATCACCGTCAAGGGCACGGGACGGGAACAAATGGTCCGGTTGCATACCAATGTCGATACCTCGGTCGTCTTGTCCGCAGACCATCCGTTGAGACTCGTCGAGGCTCCGGGCACGGGCGAACCGAGACCCTATGTCTTACTCGACGGCGGCTTGGAAGCCAGGCTTTCGCGATCAGTCTACTATGGTTTGGTCGCCTTGGGCGTCGAAGAAAAGAGGGGCGGCGATCAAATGTTCGGCATTTGGAGTGCAGGCACTTTCCATGTGCTGGGCCGGGCCGAGGAATAAGGGGAAACAGCCGAAAATGAAGGCGGATTGGATCATCGAGCGTTTTCTGGCGCGCCAGGACCGCAGCAAGGGCCGCGGCGACCACAGCCTCAATCCAGGCATGAAGCCGCCCGACAAGCTCACCCCCGCCGCCGTGCTGATCCCCCTGGTGGCGCGCGAAGACGGAGTCACCATGCTACTGACCCAGCGCACCAACCACCTAGCCCATCATCCCGGCCAAGTCAGCTTTCCGGGAGGCCATGTCGACGCCACCGACGGCTCGCCAGAGGATACGGCGCTACGCGAAACCGAGGAAGAAGTCGGCATCGACCGCCGCCATATCCGTGTCATCGGCCGGCTCGCCGATTATTGGACGCGCACCGGCTTTTCCGTATCCCCGGTGGTCGGCGTGCTGACGCCACCGTTCGACGTTTCGCCGGACCCCAGCGAGGTCGCCGAAGTTTTCGAGGTGCCGATGGCGTTCCTGATGGACCCGGCCAACCACGAACGACACAGCCGCGAGTACCAAGGCACGACGCGGCACTTCTATGCCATGCCGTACAATGGCTTTTACATCTGGGGCGCGACCGCCGGCATGCTGGTCGACCTCCACAACGTGTTGATGGGCGAATGAGCCGGGTTCTTCTTCAATATCTGCTACCGTTACTGGGGCCGCTTGCGCTCTATCTCCTCTATATGGTTTTTGCACGGAAGCGCGCGGCAAAGGCCGGTGACGAGATCCCCGCAATCGAGCGCGGGCACGTGTTCTGGTCGATTATCGCCGGCTTCTTCCTGATGATGGCCGGCCTCGCATACGTCGCCATATCGTCCGGGGAAGACCCGGGCAGCGGCCAGTATCAAGCACCACGACTGGAAGATGGCCGCGTGGTGCCGCCGAAGTTCAAGTAAACCGGGCGCTGTCCGGTACCCGCACCCGTGCTAGATTAATGGCATGGTCTCGCTGAATGCCCGTACCGAGCCGCAAGGCGATCTCGGCCCGCAACCGTGGATTTCCGCCGCCGCGACTCGCGCCGTGATGGCGGCACTGACGGCGGACGACGCCGAAGCGCGGTTCGTCGGCGGCTGTGTGCGCGACGCGCTCGCCAAGCGTCCGGTCCAGGACATCGATATCGCCACGCCGGACCCACCTGAGCGTGTCATTCAACTGCTCGAACGCGCCGGCATCAAGGTCGTACAGACCGGCATCGCGCACGGCACGGTAACGGCAATCGTCGACGGCAAGCCGTTCGAGGTGACGACACTCAGGCGCGACACCGAGACCGACGGCCGCCATGCCAAGGTCGCCTTCACCGACGATTGGATCGCCGACGCCGAACGGCGAGACTTCACCATCAACGCCATGAGCGCATCGCCGGCCGGCGCCGTCTACGATTACAACAACGGTATGGCCGATCTGGCGCACGGCAGGGTGCGGTTCATCGGCCGTGCCGAGACCCGCATCGAAGAGGATTACCTGCGCATCCTGCGCTTCTTCCGCTTCCACGGCGCTTTCGGCCGCCCGCCGATCGACCCGGCCGCGCTCGCCGCCTGCCGCATGCATGCCAGTGAACTGAAGCGACTTTCGGCCGAACGCATCCACAAGGAATTCCTGAAAATCCTGCTGGTTCCCGACCCGGCCGACATCCTGATCCACATGAAGGGGGCGGGCGTGCTCGACGTGATCCTGCCGGAGGCCGGCGACATTCCCAGGGTGCGCATGCTGAACTGGCTGGAAACACGGGCCATCAACATCAAGGGGGTCGGCCCCGACGCCATCCGGCGCTTAGCCGCGCTGCTCGACGCCGACAAGGCCGAGACCGGCGCCTTCGCCGTCGCTGAGCGGCTCAAGCTCTCCAACGCCGAGCGCACGCGGCTGATCGACATGGCGGCGCCGACCATCGCGGTCTCCGCCGACCTCGACGAGGAGGAAGCCACCCGCGTGTTGCGACGGCTCGGCACGGAGAGAACCCGCGACCTGGCGCTCCTCGCCTGGGCCGGCGAATTGACTCGCCTGGCCCGGCTCGAACGCGGTCGCACCGAGGCCTACATCTCGCTCATGCAGCTATGCGCAAACTGGTCGCCGCCGGT
Source organism: Rhodospirillaceae bacterium (assembly GCA_038152725.1). Taxonomy (GTDB): domain Bacteria; phylum Pseudomonadota; class Alphaproteobacteria; order Rhodospirillales; family Casp-alpha2; genus TMED8. Next base: position 4,174 of record JAYOXJ010000045.1, on the reverse strand, counting down.
GTTTCCCCTGAGCGGCGCGGACGTGTTAGCCTTGGGGCTGGAGCCGGGCCCGGACATCGGCCGGCTACTCGAGAAAGTCGAAGAATGGTGGGAAAACGGCGGCTACCGGGCCAACCGGCAGCAATGCCTCGATCGACTGTTCAGGGAGGCAGAAGCGATCAAATGACAACAATCAGGATCTGCTTCGTCGGCGACAGCCTGGTACTCGGCACCAACGACGAAGCCTACTTGGGCTGGCCGGGCCGGTTATGCCGCGAGGCACGTGCCGCCGGCCACGACGTCAGTCTCTACAATTTAGGCATCCGTGCCGAGACCTCCGAACAAATCGCACCGCGCTGGCGCGCCGAATGTGCGCCGCGCATCCCGGACGTGCATCCTGGCGCGCTGGTGTTTTCGTTCGGCGCCAACGACTGTGCCGAGATCGTCGGCCAGGGCCGGCGCGTCACCCTGGAGCGTTCCGCCGCCGTCGCCAAGACCATGATGACTGAGGCCAAGGCCTGGAAGAAGACGCTCTGGATCGGCCCACCACCGGTCGACGACAGCCGTCAGCCGTTCCGCGCCAGCGCCGATGTCGTCTATCACTTCGCCTCGGAGCGTGTAGCGGAACTGAACGCTACGTTCACCGAAATCGCCGCCGAGTTGGGCATCCCCTATCTCGACATGTATCAGCGGCTGGCCGAGGACCCGGCCTGGCCCGGCATGTACGAAGACAAGGACAGTGTCCATCCCATCGCCGCCGGCTATTCGGTGATGGCCGAGCACATCGCCGCCTGGCCGGCCTGGCAGGCCTGGTTCGATTGATCCCATGATCCGCTGTCGCGCCCTGCTCGCGCTTCTGGCTCTGCTATTGCTCAGCGCCGAGCCGGCACCTGCGGCCGACGACTGCAAATTTGCCGCGCCCGTCTGCTCGGCACGTGGCGCGGTCTTTCGCATCGCCGCCTTCGATCCGGTGGCGAGCGCCGTCAGGATCGGGCCGAACACACTGGTGACCGCCCGGCACGCCGTCGCCGACGCGAAATCGGTCGAGGTCGAGGGCGCCGACGGGCGTAAGTTTGCCGCCACACCGGTGCCGAGCGCCTACGGCGGCGACGTGCAGTTGCTGGACGTTACCGGCTTTCCCGACGGTCCGGCCCTTTTGCCGGCAACCGAGACACCGGCGAGCGGCGAGATCTACAGTGTCGGCATCGACGTCGGCATGCGCGCGGTGCGCGTCTATCCACCAGGCAAGATCACTTTCCCGCCCGCCGCCGGCCATGCGCTGGCTCGCATCTACCATTCCGCCCACAGCCAGCCCGGCAATAGCGGCGGCGCGCTCGTCGATGACCAAGGCCGGCTCGTCGGCATCATCGCGTCGGGCGGCGAGGGCCGGTTCGAGGCGATCCCCGTATCCGCGCTGGCAGCACTCCGCGCCGCGAGCGGCGAGAGCCACACCGCCGCCAGCGCCGAAATCGGCGCCGCCATCCGCATCTGCACCCTCAACCTGGAAGACCTCCGCGCCAGCCGCGAACGCCGCCTCGCCGAAGACAAGGCCAAGGCGATCGAGACCTCGTGCACGCGGAGCCGCAACCGCCAGCTCTTCGACCTGGCCGCCCAGACGCTCGGCCAGCGCGGCCTGGCGGCACCATCGATCGCGCTGTTCGAACGCGCGCTTGCCGAAGATCCTAACGCCGTCAACAGCCGCATCGGCCTGGTCGTCTCCCTCGCCATCGCCGGCCGCCAGGAAGATGCCGTCCCACACATCCGCTGGCTGTTCGATCGCGGCATCGACGATTTGCAAGTGCTGCGTCTCGGTATCCAAGCCGGCGTCTGGGGCGGCGACAGGGCCTTGGCCGAACGCGCGCTGGCCCGCCTGAAAGTGGTCAATCCGCAGATGGCGCCGACGGCCGAGCGATTTCTCGCCAACCCGCCGCCCCGGCCGAAACCCAGAAAGTCGCCCTGATCAATCGTCCAGCGGGTTGGCGATCCAGCCGAACCTGACGACCTGGCCGCCCCGCATCATCGGCGGCGCAGCGCGTTTGCGGATCGCCTGGATCAACTCCGGCGCTTGCCAATCGGGATGACGCGCCTTCAGTCTCGCCGCCAGCGCCGCCAGACGCGGCACGGCAAAGCTCGATCCCGATGCCTTGCCCGTGGCGCCCCGGTGATCAGTGACCTCGATGCCCTCGCCCGGCACCATGACGTCGACGTTGTTCACGCCCCAATTCGAGCCGGCCGCCAGGCGGCCGAAGTCGTCGGCCGAAGTGACTACGATCATGTTGGCGAGGTCGAGGGCGGCCGGATAGACCGGCCGAGCGTCGATGTCGCGGCCGTCGTTGCCGGCCGAGACGACGAACAATAAGTCCGGTTGGCGCGCCGCCGCTTCGGCGAACGCCTGCCAGTCCTCGCGCCTGTTGGAGCCAAGCGGCATCATGACGATGGCGGCACCGGCCTCGGCGGCGGCATCGACGACCGCAGCCATGCGCGACATATCGGGACGGGGGTAGCGGTACGGTATCAGGCTCGCCTTCGGCGCCTCGGCAAGCAGGATGCTGGCCACCGCGGTGCCGTGATGTAGCGGGAAGAACGGGCTGCCGGTCGGGCTCAGGTCGAAGGGTCTCGGGTCTTCGTCCCAGAAATCGAAGCCGAGCGCCGCGCCGTCGGCCTTGCGCGCCAACCTGGATGACACGCCGGCGAGCAGGTAATTGACGCCGCTATCGATATGGCCGACGCGCACGCCGCCCGGGTCATTGCCCGGCGGCACCGGCGGATCGAGCGGCTGCCACGGCCCGGCCACCTGCAGGTCCTTGCCGAGGTCGGCCAGCGCCTTGGCGCGGCCGTCTTGACCGTAGTCGATCACCCGAGCCAAGACCTGCGAGCAATCCGCGGCCAACCGCGCCATCATCACCGGCCGCAATGCGCCGGCGACGGGCACCTCGGCCTGCAGTTCGTAGCCGTCCAGGCGTTCACCGCGCTTGCGGAGTGCAAGCATCAGCCGCCCGCGCTCGGGATCGCTCAACGTCACCCAACCGAGCCGGTCGGGACCCCCGGCATTCATATATCCGAGGCGCTTGGCCAACGCCGGCGCATCGGCCAGCGACCCCGGACAGACCGCCGGCCTCGCCGCATCGATCATCGCACGCGCACGCGCCATGGCGCCGACGTCATCCGCATCGAGCGCCGACACGGCCCAGGCGGCGGCGGTCACGCCAGCCGCCACAGCGAGCGATAGCAACTTTCCTTCGCAGCCAACCTTGCCCCAACGCCTCATAGCCGATAATAGGCTCGACGGAGGCCGATTGGGGAGCCCCACGCGTACAATGGACCAGATTCCTTCCTACGTCTTCGCCCTGGCGTCGTCGTTCCTGTTCGCGCTCGGCGACCAGTTCCAGACGCTCGGCCTGCAGCATGGCATGGGCCGGCGTGCCGGCGCGACGCTCAACATCGCCGCGTCCGCGATCTGTTTCTGGCTGCTGGCACCCTGGTTCCTCGACGCCTCGCTGTTCACCCATCCGGCGGTGCTGTGGTTCATCCTGATCGGCCTGATCCGCCCGGCGTTGTCGGCTAATCTCGCCGTTGCCGGCATCCATCACCTGGGCCCGACCCTGGCCGGCACGCTGAGCGGCATCACGCCGATGTTCGGCGCCGCCTTCGGCATCTTCTGGCTGGGCGAGGTGCTGACCTGGCCGGTCGCCGTCGGCACAACGGGTATCATTTTGGCGATCGTCATGCTGGCCAGCGGTGGGCGGCGGGCGGCCGTCAGTTGGCCGGTCTGGGCGCTCCTGTTTCCGCTCGGTGCCGCCGCGGTGCGCTCGGCCAGCCATGCGGTGACCAAGGTCGGCATGCTGGAAATCCCCGACCCCTACTTCGCCGCGCTCGTCGCCTTCACCGTTTCGGCGTTTCTCACCCTTGGCGCCGAACAGTTCTCGCCGAAAGCCTCGCGGGTGACGCTCCTCGGATCGGGCGCGAAATGGTTCTTCCTGGCCGGCGTCGTCTTCGCCGTTTCCGTGCTGTCGCTCAACAATGCCCTGATCCGCGGCGACATCATCACCGTCGTGCCGATCATCGCCGCCGCACCGGTGTTCACCATGCTGATGAGCTGGCTGATCTTTCGCCGCGAAAAAATCACCGCGCGCACCCTCGCGGCGCTGGCGCTGGTGCTGCCATCGGTGATCCTGATCGTCGTACTCGGGCACCG
>JAYOXJ010000044.1:8582-16377 GCA_038152725.1 Rhodospirillaceae bacterium | reverse complement strand
GATCACTTCTGGCCGTCGGCGATGTTGAGGCCGACCTGCGTACCGCGGATACCGATGGTGGCGACCGGCGTATCGAGCGTCATGGCGTCGGGGTCGGTCTTGGCGACCTAACCCGACACGAAAGTGAACACGCCCTGCAGCGCGGTCATGGAGACCGAGCCCTGCTGCGTCGACGGATCGTAAATCATTTCGTCGAGGACCATGCGGCCGTTCTCGCCCATGGAGAACGTCGTCTCGTCGGCGAGCAGCACGCCGATGGAGCCGTCGGCACTCGATTCGAGAATGTCGCCCTGATAGACCGGGTCGCCGACCTTCAGTTCCACGCGGGTGCCGTCGGCACGAACGGCAAACACGTGACCGGAGAGGTTTTCAACGTTACCGATCGGCTCGCCGTCGGTACCGGTGATGACGGAGGGATTGGCGGCGATCAGACCACCGGACGCGGGCGCCTGGGCGGCGTCGGTGCCGCCGGAAACGTCGGCGCTGACCGGCCCTTCGGCCAGTTGCGCGACCATTTCGCCGGAAAGCTGGGCGCCGCCGGGCGTCGTCAGCTGCGGCGGATTTGGCTGGCTGTAGTAATCCTCGATGACCACCTGGCTGCCGTCAGGCGCGGTAACGACGAGATCGTTGCCGTCGACCTTGAACTCGGCAGAGGTGAGATCGAAACCCTGCGGAAGGGTGAGGGACTCGCCGTCGCCGGCATTCAGATGCAGCGCCTCGTGCGTGCCCTCGGTGGTGGGGGTAAGTTCGGCCATTTTACATACCTCACGGGACGCAAGCTCGTGCCGCTCACGCGTCCATCGGAGATAAAGTGCTTTGTTGTTTTTCTTCTTAAGGCAAACGTAGTCGCCGAAACGGTGTTTATCAACAAATCCCGGAAAATCCTGTGATGAAGATCACAGGCCTGAACTTAAGCGCCTTCCAATCCGTATCGGCATTCTCAAAAATCGCAGAAATCTGCCAAAAATAGCGAAATCAGCCCGAAATCACATGCTGCGCGGCTGGCCGTAGGCTGCAAGAAACTTCTGTTTCGAGCCGGCGCCGATAAAAGCGATGGCGCAGCCCAGCGTGCGATCTCCTTCAGCCGCCTGGCTTCCCCGCTGCAGGCTGCCCTTCACCGCCGGGCATGCACTTTCGGTGATGGTCGCGGCATTGTCCTTCTCGACGCCGGCCTCGCCCGGAATGGCGCCCGGCAGATCGGCCTCGCGCTGGCGCGGATTGGTCTCTTTTCCTTCGACGATACGAATTTCAGGGGTAATGCCGCGGGCCTGGATGGTGTGGCCGTCCGGCCCGTAATAAAGCGCCGTGGTCAACCTGAGAGCGCCCTCCTCCGGCATCGGAATGATGGTCTGCACCGATCCCTTGCCGAACGAGCGCGAGCCCATGACCGTGGCGCGCTTGTGGAACTTGAGCGCGCTGGCGACGATCTCCGACGCCGAAGCGGACCCGCCGTTGATCAACACCACCATCGGAAGTCCATTGGCCATGTCGCCGTCCTGAGCGCCGAAAGCGCGCTGGCGTTCGGCCTCGCGGCCGCGCACCGAGACGATTTCACCGGAATTCAAGAACGCGTCGGCGAGCACGATCGACTGATCCAAGAGCCCGCCCGGGTTGTTGCGGAGATCGAGCACGATCCCGCTCGGCTCGCCGCCAAGCTCGGCGCGAATCGCCGCGAACGCCTTGACGATACCGCCCTCCATCCGCTCCGAGAACCGGCTGACGCGGATATAGCCGACGCGGTCGATGACCCGGTAGCGCACCGCCTGAACGCGAATGATCGCGCGCACCAGGGTGACGTCAAAATCGGCGGCGCCCTTGCGTTGCAGCGTCAGCTTGATCGACGTGCCGGGGCTGCCGCGCATCCGCCGCACCGCCTGGGAAAGGTTCAATCCCTTGATCGACGCGCCATCGACATGGGTGATCAGGTCGCCCGCCTGGATGCCGGAGTGGGACGCCGGCGTATCCTCGATCGGCGCCACCACCTTGACGACGCCCTCTTCCATGGTGACCTCGATGCCGAGGCCGCCGAACTCGCCCTTGGTGTGAATGAACGACTCGTTGAACTCTTCTCGGTTCATGAACGCCGAATGCGGATCGAGCGACGTCACCATGGAATCGAGCGCCGCCTCGACGACTTTCGCCGCCGGCACCGATTTCGGTTCCGCCTTGAGATCGACGATCCCCTTGATGGCGGCGTCGATCAATTGCGTGTCAGGCACCTCGCGCACGTATTTCGTCCGCACCCGCTTGAAGGCGAAACCGAAGTAGTCGAGGCGGTCCTGGTCGGGTGTCTTGGCGTATTCGCGGTAGACGTCGTTGAACCGCTTCATGTCCAGCTCGGTCTGGGGCGGCAACGGATGCAGGCGGTCGCCGACCGCCTCGATGACGCGGCCGATGGATGTCGTCGGTCCGGACGTGCAGCCGCTGACGACCGGCAGCAACGCCATGCCCAACAACACGCCAACGATAAACAGGAAGGCCTGGGGTGAACCTCGCCAACCTCTCATTCGGTAACTCCGTGCCGCACTCGCATATATGCCGCGGCCCTAAGCCGACATTAGCCGTCGGCGTTGATCTGTGCGATCAGTTCGCCCAGAACACGTTCTGCGTCTTCGTTCTCGACCTGACATGTGCCCGCGGCTTCGTGACCGCCACCGCCGTACTTGAGCATCAGTTCGCCGACATTTGCCAGGTGAACGCCTTCGACATAGGGCAGGTTGGTGGTGATATCTGATCCGGTAATCAGGATGGTGCCGTCCTGCATGTCTTTCGGATGCACGAATTTGATATCGTTGATCATGTCCAATTCTTTGAGCAGCACGGCGCAAACCAATCCGTCGAAATCGCTCCGCGTCACCAACCGAAATTTCTTGTTATCTTCGCTCATCGGGCATCCCCATTATCACATCAAAAGTTCCCTGGCACCGGCCGACACCCCGGGATCGCGGCGCGCCAGTGTAACGCAAGGCATCGGAGCGGGAAACCCTTGACGTTACGTGTTATTTGGCGCCTGCAGCGGTCTCTCGCAAGGCCCAGACCGCGATCCCGAGCAGGATCGCGGCACCGGCCTGATGCGCCGCGGCCAGAGCAATGGGCACGACCAGGACCAGAGTGAAAATACCCAGTGCCACCTGGACCGAAACCATCAGCGCCATGGCGTTGAGCGCACTTCGAAGCCGTCCGGCCGCGCCGCGACGAATGCCGGCCAGCCAGAATGCCAAAACCGCGAGAAAAGTCGTCACCGCCAGCACCCGATGGTCGAACTGCACCGTGGTGATGTTCTCGAACAGGTTCAGGTATGCTGGCGACATCGTGAACAATCCGTCCGGGATCAAGTCCCCGTCCATCAGGGGAAAGGTGTTGTAGGTCAGCCCGGCGTCAAGCCCGGCGACGAGGGCGCCGGAAAACGCCGTCACGAAGATCAGACCGACCAAAACCGCGCCCGCCCGCTTCAGTGATGGAATCGCATCCGGAAAATCGCCACCCCGCCAGAGCGAGATCGCCACCCACAGGATGTAGGCGTAGATGGCAAAGGCGATGATCAGGTGCGCCGCCAGCCGGTACTGGCTGACGTCCGGGTCGTCGACCAGGCCGCTCCTCACCATGAACCAGCCCATGGCGCCCTGCAGCCCGCCGCCGATGAACATGGCCGCCAGCCGCCAAGCCAATGCGCGCGAGATCCAGCCACGCAGCGCAAAGACCACGAACGGCACGAAAAACGCCACGCCGATGGCGCGGCCCCAAAGGCGATGCAGGAACTCCAGCCAGAAGATCGCTTCGAACCCGGTCAATGTCATGTCCGGGTTCATCTTGCGGAATTCGGGGTAGGCCTTGTACTTCTCGAACAGCCGCATCCATTCCGCCTCGCTGAACGGCGGCAGCCATCCGGTCAACGGCCGCCACTCCACCATCGAGAGGCCGGAATCGGTCAACCGCGTGACCCCGCCCAGCACCACCATGGCGAATACCATGGCGGCCATGATGAACAGCCAGCCGGCGATGACGCGCCTGTGCGCGCATTCCGCCCAGAGGTTGTCGCCGGATTGTCCGATCTTCATGGGTGCTCAATTCCAGATGTCTCGATGGCCCGTCGGAGCCGACCTCCGTATAGTCGCTCTGTCCCGACAAACCAATGGTCATTGCGTTTTTTCAACATATTTATGATACAGCGCCATGCTGGCGTCCATATTTGACATCCATCAACCGAGACTGTCGTGACGACCTTTCATCCCGTTTACCTTGTCGGCGCCGGGCCTGGCGACCCTGACCTGCTCACGGTCAAGGCGCACCGGCTGTTGGGCGCGGTCGACGTGGTGGTCTACGACAAGCTGGTCTCGGACCGCATCTTGGCGCTGGTGCCAGAGCCAGCCGAGCGCATCTTCGCCGGCAAACAGGCCTCCAATCACTACATGCCGCAGGAGCGCACCAACCAGCTGCTGGTCGATCTCGCCCGCGCCGGCAAGCGGGTCATGCGCTTGAAGGGCGGCGACCCGTTCGTGTTCGGCCGCGGCGGCGAGGAAGCGCTGCATCTGGCACGCAACGGCGTCCCCTTCGAAGTCGTGCCCGGGATCACGTCGTCGGCCGGTTGCGCGGCTTATGCCGGCATTCCGCTGACGCATCGCGACTTCGCCCACGGCGTGCGCTTCGTCACCGGTCACACCCAAGGACCGGACGGCCTCAGCCTCGACTGGGAAGGCCTTGCCGACAAGGACACCACCCTGGTCATCTACATGGGCGTCACCAACATTTCCGAAATTTCGCGACGCCTGATCTCCGGCGGCCTGGCACCCGAGACGCCCGCCGCCGCCATCAACGAAGGCACCCGCGCCGAGCAAAAAGTGCTGACGACGACGCTGGCGAAAATCCCGGACGCCATCGCCGCTGGGGACCTCTCCGGCCCGACGCTGATCGTCATCGGCGGCGTGGTCAGCCTGGCCTCCGAGCTCGCATGGTTCGAGGCGGCGCTGGCCCGGCGCTGAACGCGGCGGCCGGCTCTACGGGTTTTTGCCAGATAGGGCGCGGCGAAGCTCCTTCATGATCCCGTCGAACTTCGTCTTCGACGGCTTTATCCGGGCGTCGGCGACAGAGGTCTCAAGGCATGAGACGATTTTCAGAAAAACCGCATTGGCACCCTGCTCCGGTTCCGCCTGTTGTTGTTGCCGTTGGCAGATCACCGGCCATAGGGATTGGAAGTAGATGTTTCCTGTCAGTCCGTGAACCTGATCCGCGCCAAGCTGCATTCCACCATCGACGAGATCGAGATCCAAGCGCCCCTTCCCCGGGACTTGAAGCGGCAAGGACGCCTTGAACAGCGACCGGCCGAATGAGACGGCCAACCGGCTTTGTTCCGCCGACAATAAAGCCCGGCCAAAGTCGACGGCCAAGTCCACCGTCCGTCCCGAGACGTTCAACGGTGTTGCCCAGGTGTCGTTGAACAAAATTTTCCCCGAGGCATTTAGGCCACCGGTCGGGTCCACATATTTGGCCAGCAGCGGCGAGACATGTCCGATCCGCAGTCCGCTTTTATCGAAAACCAATGGATGCAACTCGAATGACAGCGTTCCTTCGCCACCCGCATTTTCGCGGACCAGCATGATATCGGCACGCAGCCCCGGCGGCGGTTGGCGCAAGGTCACGGTCAATGTCTGGGTCTTCGGCGTGATCTCCCCAACCCCTTTCAGGTTCAGCGGCGACAGGGCGGGAACGGGCGCCGTGTGGCGCAAGGCGTCGACATTGATCTCAATGCCCAAAGACGGGTCCGATTTCCCGGCCATCCCGCCAGCGACCGATAAGCCGGCACCGTCCAATGCAAGTTGGTAACCCGGCAAGATCAGGTTCAACGCCCTCAGGACGATACCTCCGTCCGACCCGTCGCCTTGCCGCGGAGGTTGCCGGACCGACAGAACTCCGCCTTGTGTCGTGATCTTGACCGGCGGTAGCGTGCCAACGCCCAGACTGAGGGCCAAGTCATCGATTTTGGCGTCTATGTCTGTCGCGATCCGCCCTTCGCCGTCAATGGATATCGCGTGCACCGATTTCCCATTCCCGACACAAACCGATATGGGCCCGTTGACAGCAATGTTGTCCTTAACCAGGCGCGAGATCGACACGCGGTCGCATTTCGCCGGCCGATAGTGCAGCCCGTCGCCCTGCCGCGTGATTTGCCCGGAAGCCGCGATCGCACCATCGACGAAGTCCCAGCCCTTCGCCCGCAGCCTGGGCAACTTGATCTCGGCAGTCAGACGCGCACCGGATTTCGCACCGTTACCCACCGCGCCATCGGCCAATGGCGCGAAGGAGAGGGAATTTAGGGCGACATCGGCGGAAACCATCCCGTCCTCGCCCAAGACTTTGATCGCGGCATCGCGAATTTCGAGGGCCGGCAAATCGGTCAAAGGCATCGGTTTCGGCCCTGGGCTTGCCGCCGCTCTCCTTTCCATGAGGGGCGTCAAGCCGCGCCAATCCAAACCGGACGGCGTAATGCCCAGCTCGATCCTTAGCCCGCTCAGCGAAAGCCGAGCCAGTTGTGGTGCGAGCATATGCGGCCACTCGATCTCCGCCGCCACGCTTTGCATGGAGACGTTGCCGCCAAGGTGAAAATTCCGAATGCCTATCCGCCAGGGACTGAAGGTCTCGACTTCGATTTGACTGACGGCGACGCCTTTGCCCGCAAGCCGGTCCCGGATCAAACCTTCCAAAAGCGCGCCACGATAAGTCCAGGAAAATGCCGTCAATAGGCTTGCGACGACAACAAGGCCCAACAAGATAAAGACGGATTTGTATTTGCGGTCGTTCATTCTTCGACAGAACCGAGACAGGGCGACGCGCTTCGCCGGTTACGTCATGCCGGCCGCATCAATCGCTTGGCACGATGTCGCGCCCCAACGCACGTGCCAGCAGCATGTAGACCTTGCCGACGTCGGAGGCCAGGAACGTACCCTTGAGCAGGCTGCCCTGGTCGAGGCGGTTGGCCTGTTCCAGCAGGGACTCGAACTCGCCGAGATAGCGTGTGACGTATTCCCGGAACTCGGCGTCGCGCTGGTACTTGTCGCGGACGATATTGAGCTTCGCCTTCTCGCGGAAACCAAGCATCTTGCGCACGAACACGCCGACCTCGCCCTTGTTGTAGCGCCGCCAGTCTTCCTCGCTGATGGTCGTCTCGAGCACGCGGTTCATGTCGACGGCGATCGACTGCAGGCGTTCGTTGATGAAGCCGGCCTGCTGCATGAAGTGCGACAGCGCCGCCTTGCCGCGGCGTTCCTTGAGCTGTTCGACCAATACGCGCGCATCGTTCGAGGTGTCGCGCATCTCCTGGGTCTGGCGCTGCATCAGCCGCGCCGCTTCCTCGGCGTTCTGCGTGGCACGCACTGTGGTCTGGTTGAGCGCATCGGCCTGGGCGCGGATGTGCTGATCCCATGCGGCAACCTTGGCCAGCGCCGTCTCGGTGGCGGCGCTGAGCTCGCCGGCGCGGCGCTGTACTGCGCCCGAAAGCGCCTCCATGCCCTGTTCGGTGCGCTGGTAGGTGTTGCCGAGGTTGTAGACCTGCCGGTGCAGGGCCTCCGCCATGCCCTCCAGCCGGCCGGCGACGCCTTCGACGCTGACACCGGTTTCCTGGGTCTGCTGGCGGAAGATGTCGATCGCCTTGTTGAGCTTGGAGACGTTGACGTCGATCGCCACTCCCGCTTCCGCCGAGCTTTCGGTCAGGTTCTCGTTGACGCGGTGCAGCCGGTCCGAGGCCTCGTCAATGGCGGTGTTCAGGAGTTCGGTACGATGCTGCAGGATTTCGCCGACGTCG
>JAYOXJ010000044.1:4412-8572 GCA_038152725.1 Rhodospirillaceae bacterium | reverse complement strand
TCCTGGGCCTGACGCCGCAAGTCCTGGCCGACCTTGCGCAGGTTGGAGAGCGTCTGCGACGACATGCCGTCGAGCTCGCCGTACTGTTGCGCCAGTTCGCGCGCCAGGTTCTCGACCTGCGCGAAGAGATTTTCGGAAACCTGGGTGGTCTCCTCCGAGTGCCGCCCGAGCGCCTCGGTGACGAGGCCGACGAGCTGGCTGGCGCGTTCCGCGCTCCGTGTCAGTTCGTGCGTGCGTTCGTTCAGGTTCTCGCTGACCCGGCCAAGCTGGCCCGATGCCTCGGTCGAGGCGAGGCGCAGCGTCGCGGATTGCTGATTCAACGTGTCGGCGAACGACTGCACGTGCGTCGACGCGGCATCGTAGGCGGTGGTGAGGTCCTGCGAACTGCGGTGCAGCAGGTCGCCGACGTCGTCGAACCGAACCCGCGCCTGATCGAGCGAACCTTCCAGTTTGCCGATGTGCGACTTTAGCGACGCGGCGATGCCCTCAAGGTGCGACGCGGCACGCGACGACGCCGATGTCGCGGTCTCGACCCGGTCGTGCAGGTTGTTGGCGACGATGGTCATGTGGTCCTCGGCGGCGAAAGCGGCGGCGGCGATGTCCTCGCGCGTGGTATCCAGGCGGTTGGTCGCCCGGTCGATGCGGTTCGCCGCCTCGTCCGACACCGACGCCAGCTGGCCGGCGGTTTCCTGCAACTGGTCGCTGGCCTTGCCGAGCCGCTCCGCCGTGCGGTCGCTCAAGCCGTCCAGTTCGTTGGAACGCTCCTGGAAGCTGTCCGAGATGGTGTCCAAGCCAATGGCGGCACGGTCCGTCGCCTCCTTCAGCTGGTCCGCCTGGCGCGCCATCACCTCGGTGACCAGCGACAGCAACTGCGCCGCCTTGTCGGCGCCGGCCGAAAGCTGGACCGACTGTTCGGCGAAGGCGCCGCCGACCTGGGCAACGTCGTTGACGGCGTTTCGCCCTGCACTGTTGAGCGTGGCGGCACCGGTGCGCAGCCCCTCGGCCACTTCGCGGATTTTCGCCGCCGCCGTGTCGGACGCCGCCATGACGTCGGTGAGGCTGCTCTGCAGTTCGTCGTCGACGGACCGCAACCGGCCTTCGGCGCTCTGCGTCGCGACATCGAGATCGTCGACCCGTTCGCGCAGGATTTTGCTGGTATTGACCATCATGGTCTCAGCGCGCGAGGCCAGGTTGGAAAGCTGGCCGGCTTGCGTCTCCAGCAGGTTGGCGACGCGGCCGACGTCGTCGGTGGCGGTGCTCGCCGCCTGGCTGAGTTCCCGCGCCTTCTCCTGGACCGTACCGCCGAGGCTCTTCAGCCGTTGCACGGCATGCTCGGAAGCGCCGGTGATGCCGTCGAGTCGTTCGCGCAGCAGTTCCGCCGTGCGCTGGCCGCGCTCGGTGCCGGCGGCGACGGTCTCCTGGGCGACATGGAGGACAGAAGTCACCGCCTCGATCTCGTTCCGCCCCTTGTCGGCGACCCGCACCAGGATCTCGCTTCCGGAACTGAGGATTTCCTGGGCGCGCTCCAACTGGCCGCCGGAGCGTTCCGTCAGGGTGGTCAGTTCCTCGGCCGCGTCACGCAGTGAATCGCGCGCCGTCGTGATCTTCTCGACTCCGGTGTTGGCCGTGGTGTCGAGATTGCGGGCCTGCGAGCCCAGCGTATCGGCGGCGGCGATGATCCGTTGCTTCGCGGTCTCGGAGGCGGCGTCGAGCCCGGCGGCATGATGTGTAAGGCCGTCGCCGACGCGGGCGACCTCGACCAGGACGCGTTCCGCGATCAGCACCAACTGGTGGGAATTGCGGCGCAACTGATCGCTGACGTTGGATACACGGTCCGCCGTCGCCTCGCCGAGTGCCGTGGTCTCCTCCGCCTGCTCGCGGAACGCCCGGCGGCTCGCCTTCATTGTGTCCTCGACCTTGGTCGACACGCTCACCAGTTCGTGCGCGCTCTTGTCGAATGCGTCTCCGGCCTCGCGGATGCCGGCGTTGGCCATGCCGACGGTCTCGAGCAGGCGGCTCGACTGGCCGGCCAGCCGCTCTTCGACCTCGTGCGAGATACGGTCGGTCTTCTCCGTCACGTCGGAGAGGATTTCCGCCTGCGCACCCAGGGCTTCGCGCATCCTGTCGACGTCGGCGGCCGCGCGCTCGGTACGGCTTTCGAGATCGCGCGAATGGGAGTGCAGCAGTTCGGCACCCGAGCGCACGATGGCGGCGGCCTCTTCGGAGCTTTCGCGAAGTTCCTCGGTGCGGGATTTCAAGACATCCTCGGCCTCAAGGGTGCGCGCGGTGACGTGTTCGGCGGCGCGCTCGAGTTGCTCGCGGCGACTGTCCAATTGATCGGCACCTTCGAGCGCGCGCTCCGCCGTGACCTCGGCGGAATGATTCAGCAACTGCGTGCGTTCGAGCAGGATGTCGGCAAGGCCCTCGGCGCGCGTGCCGGCGCGCTCCGTCGTCGCCACGAGATCGCGGGTTCGCTTGTCGAGGTGTTCGCTGACGTCGCGGACCCGTTCCGCCGCCTCGCCCGTTACCGCCTTGAGATCAGCGGTCTGGCGGCGCAGCGCATCGGCGACCGCGTGCGAGCGCAGATCGGCATCCTCGGCGACCTGCGAAAGCTCCAAGGTGCGTTCGCGGATCAGGCCGCTGACGGCCTCGGCGCGCTTGGCCGCGTCCTCGGACGCACGGGTGAGGTCGCGCGCCTGCAGGCGCAACGTGTCGGTGATCTGCGCGACGCGCAAGCGCGCCCGGTCGGACGGATAGATCAACTGGCGCAGATGCCAACGCAGCGCTTCCGTCTCCCAGCGCAATTGGCGCCCGCGCTCGAAGAACGCGATCACCGTCCACAACATGGCAAGCGGGGTGACGACGCCGACCAGGATCGCGGCGATTTCGTGCGGCAGCAGCGCCGCCAGGTTGTTCCAGCCGAGCTGCGTCTCGACGAACTGATACCAGCCCGCCAGCCACGCCAGGCTGGCCAAGCCACCGCCGATCGACGGCAACCGGTAGCGCATGGCGAACGGCGCGCGCCAGTCCTCGGGTGTCAGTTCCATGCCGTCGGCGGCATAACGGCGCCACGCCTCGCCGCCTTGGGTCTCGCTCAGGGGCAGTCCGTCATATCCGGCGGTACCGGAAAATTCCGCTGCCTCGCTCTCCGGCAACGCATTCGGGTCCGAATTGGGGGTACGTTCAGCCATCTCGCCACGCCTCCTTGCGCCAGCGTCCCTTGGTTGAGACCGGGATAGACCGGACGAGAATATACCACGAAATATAGTGGAAAAATGAGTTTCTGCCCCAAGATGTGGATACTCTGGGGATATCGCGTGTGTTTACAGGCGAATGGCTCCGATCCGCTCGGCGATGCGCCTGGCGCCCTCGCCGTCGGTCAAATCGCCAAACAGCTTGGCCCGATAGGCGCCGCGCGCCGTGGCCCGCTCGCCGGGCCCATCCAAAGCCCGCTGTACGGCCTCCGACAGCAGCTCGATGTCGTGGACTTCCTCGCCCATGTCGCGCCAGGCCCATTCGTAGCCGGCGCTGTCGAAATGCGTCGGATCGTTGAACCGCTCAGGATTGCTGATCAGCACGATCGGCCGATCGAGCGCCAGGTATTCCAGCATCACGCTGGATGCGTCGCTGATCAGCACGTCGGCGGCGGCGAGCGCGGCGGCGGCGGGCGCCGCCGGATCGTCGATCAGCGCGACGTTGGCATTCGTTGCTGCCAATTCCCGCCAACTGGCGAGCCACGCCGGCGGCGCCTCGGCGTGCCTCGGGTGCGGTTTCAGGACGATGTCGATGTCGCTGCGCCCGCGCGCGATCAATTCGACCACGTCGGCGCCCAGCATCTCGGCCGACGACAGCATCGGCCGGTCGGTCGGCGCGAACAATACGCAAGGGCGTTTGCCCGCCGGACGCGAACCGGCGGCCCGGAATAGCCTGTCCATGGCCGGATAGCCGGTCGCCCAGATACGTGCCTGGTCGAGACCCCGCCGCTCGGCGATTTCGGCGGCGACCGACGGCCCTGACGCGCAGAGGAAATCGCCCGGATCGCGGACCCGGCCGAGAAAATTCTTCGACGCCAATCCGACGCCGAGATTGACGATGACCGCATCCGGCGCGATCTGCCGGAGCGCCGGCACCTGCGGCCCGGCCATCACCACCACCGAGGG
>JAYOXJ010000044.1:0-4402 GCA_038152725.1 Rhodospirillaceae bacterium | reverse complement strand
GTGTGTGTGTGTGTACTTTCGCTCGCCCTGGAACGTAAATTTCCATAGATGTTGCGGCTGCCTCAACCGCTAGCGACGCCTCCGAGAGGAGTGCAAGACCGCCGGCGACCACCACCGAGGGGCCGAACTCCTGCAATTCGCGGCCGTCGCAGGTGAGCAGCGGCCAGTGCGCCTGGGTCAGCGCCTCGAACACCGGCTGCAACAGCGGATACTGCCCGCGCGCGCTCAGGTGCAAGGCCACTCGGCGCCCACCGGCATGACGCTGGACATGGCGGCGGCCCAAATCGGCGACGTCTATGCCGGCGAGCGCCATGCGCGCGAAGACGTCGCGCGGGTCGCGTTCGAGCACGCCGACGAAGGCGGCACGCGCATCCTCGGCGCGGCCCAGGCTCTTTCGCGCCATGCCGAGATGATAGAGCGCATCGGTGCGCTCCGGCGCCAAGGCGAGCGCGCGCTCCAATTCGCGGATCGCCTTGTTGACCTCGCCCGTGCGCCGGAACGCGGCACCCAGCAGGAACCGGCTTTCGGCGTCCTCCGGCGCGCGCGCCACCGCATCCGTCATCACCTCGATGCCGCCCTTCTCGTCGCCCTTCAGAAACAACGCCTTGCCGAGATCGCGCATCGCCGGCAGATGGTTGGGCGAGCGGTTGAGCGCGCGGCGGAACGCGGCGGTGGCGGCGTCGAGCCTGCCTTGCCCGGCCAGCACCTCGCCGATCTGGATATTAGCCTCGACATCGCCGGGGTCGAGCCTCAGCGCCTTGTCGAAGTAGTCGACGGCGGCCTGATGGGCGCCGCGCCGTCGCGCCGCCAGGCCGAGTTCGACCATGCGCCGGGTTTCGCTGTCTTCGGGACCGGCGGGCCTTGCCGCAGCGCCCGATGTGCCCGCAATCAGGCGAACGAGGCCGAGCTTGGCCAGCCAGGCGAGCGTGCGCGGCACGCGGAAACGCAGCGTCTCGTCGAGACGGTCGGCGAGCGAGAATACATCCATCCGCCCGCGCCGTTCGAGCAGATCAAGCAGTTCCGCCAGTTCCTTGTCGCCGAGCATGGCGCTGGCGGCGAAATCGTTCATCGAGGCGACACGGAGCCGCTGCAGGCGCTCGATCGCGCTCGCCTCCCAACCCTTCGGCGCCGGCACCAGTTCCACCATGGTCTCCCCGTCGACGGTCTCGGTGGCGTAGCCCTGAAACAGCTGGAACGGGTCGTCGCGGAGCGGGTTCACCGGTCTGCCGTCGGCCGGCGGCGCCGCCTCGTCGCCGCGCGAGCGGATGTGCCCGAGTTCGCGCCACAGGTCCTGGTAGGCATCGACGATCACCGACCAGTCGTAGTTCTCCCGCGCGCGCCGGCGGCCAGCCTCACCCATGCGGCGGCGGAGATCGGGACTGTCGACCAGCGCGGCCAGTGCGTCGGTCGCCTTGGCGACATCGACGGCGGTGCACTGGCTGACGACGCCGCAGTACTGGTTGTAGTTGCGCTCGCGCGTTTCCGGCAGCACCAGATCGTCGTTGCCGAGCATGATGTCGCCGCCCGATCCGGCGAGCGGCAGCCAGGTCGGCACGGCGAAACCGTCGACGCCGTCGCGTACCGTGTCGCGGTAGCCGTTCCAGTCGGTGACCACCACGGGCAGGCCCGCCGCCATCGCCTCGACCGGCGTCAACCCGAAGCTCTCCTGCACGTTGTCGGACAGCGAAACGAAGGTATCGGCGGCATACCAGACGTCGCGGCTGACGGCATCGTCGCGGCCATCGAGAAAGATCACGTGCACCGACGGACAGAACCTAGCGGCGCCATCGCGGAACTCGCGCTCGATTCCGGCGTTGGGGAAGCGGCCGACCTGGATCAGGTGCATGCGCCGGCCGGTGCGTTGGTGCACTTCCTCTAGCGCCAGATACATGGCCAGCGGATGGGCCTTGGCGTGAAAGCTTAGGCGCCCGAAATAGAGGGCGACGAAATCGTCGGCACCGATGCCGAGTCCTCGCCGCAAGCCGGCGCGCACCCGTGCCGCCTCCGCACCTTCCAGGAACGACGCGCAGTCGACGCCGAGCGGTATCACCGGCATCTTGAGTTCGACCCGAAAGCGCCCACCGCCGCGCCGGCCAAGATAGTCGGCGTAATTGTCGAGCACCCGCGCCATCACCGCCTTGGCCGCCTGCGAGGTGCAGATCATCGCATCCCAAGGCTGTACTGGTGCGCTGACCAGTTCGGCGAGGCCGTCCATGGCGTAGTCGGACGCGATGGTGTGGTTGACGCCGCAGATCGAGTACGCGCGCTGGCCGAAGCCGCGCCGCCGCCAGGCGTGGACGCCGATTGCCGGGTCCGGGACCTGCAGGGTGCGGGCGCGCTCGTCGATGCGGCTCATCGCCTCGGGCGGCACCACGCTGACCGGCTTGGCCGGCACGTAGGATTGCACGCGCTTTTGGAAATCCTCGGCGTGTACGGGGTCCAATACCTGACAGTAGAACCGCTCGACGCCGGAATGCCGGCAGAACCCCTTTAGGAACCCGGCGCCGGCGGCCTGCCGGCCCATCAGCCGCTCGCGGCCGGTATCGACCGCATCCGGATGGTGCAGGATGACCGCGTTGTCTTTTCGAAACGGCGGCTCCGCCATGCTTCCCCCGATCCCGTTCTCTGGGCTAGACCATGTGCTGGCCGCCGGTGACCCAGATCTCGGTGCCGGTGACGTAGCCGGAATCCTCGGAACACAGGAAATAGATCGACTTGGCCACGTCGCCAGGCGTGCCCATATGCCCCATGGGAATGCGCGGGATCAGCATTTCGTACTCGGGCGATATCATCTCGGTCGAAATCTCGCCAGGCGCAACCGCGTTGACGCGCACGCCCAATTCGGCGAACTCGTTCGCCATCTCGCGCGTCAGGCCGGACAGCGCCGTCTTCGATGTCGAGTAGGCCGAGCCGGCGAACGGATGCACGATGTGGCCGGCGATCGAGGTGACGTTGACGATGGCTCCCTTGCCCCGGTGCAGTGCCGCGGCGAAGCCGCGCGACAGGCGCAGCGGCGCATAGAAATTGAGCTCGAACACGTCCTTCCACGCGTCCAGGTCGCCGTTGAGGCAACCCAGGCGCTCTTTGTAGGGCGTTTTCGGCGACATGCCGGCATTGTTGACCAGCCCATGCAACGGGCCGTCGCCGAGCACCTTGTTCACCTCGTCGACGAAGTGCTGCACGCTTTGCGGATCGGCGAGGTTGGTCGGGATGTGGCAGGTCCAGTTGCGATCGCGGCCGCATTCCGGCGGCGCGTCCTCGCGCGAGCACGTGATGATGCGCCAGCCCCGCTCCAGGAACAGGCGCGCAGTGTGGTGGCCGATGCCGCGGCTGGCCCCGGTCACGACGACGGTACGGCGATCTTCGCTCATGGACGCGACGTTAGGCCAATCCGGCCTTCTATTCCAGGATGTTTCGGCCGGTTTCTGGGCTGTCGGTCCCCGCCGCGCGCGCTATCATGGGTGCATGTGCTCGCGCTTCGAAATCAACGCCCGTCCCCGCGACCTGGCACGCCGCTTCGGCCTCGCCGCCGAGCCGGCCGACTACGCCACCGGAGAGGTGCGCCCCACCGATGAGGTTTTGACCATCACCGGCGACGGCTCGCGGCCGATGCCCTGGGGCCTCAAGGTCGATTGGGACACCAAACCGCTGATCAACGCGCGCGCCGAGACCCTGACCGAGAAACCGACCTTCCGTCCGTTGCTGGAAAACCGCTGCCTGGTGCCGGCGGAGGCCTATTTCGAATGGCGCAAGGACGGCAAGGGACGGCTCAAGAACCGCATCCATCCGGCGTCCGGCGGCATCTTCGCCTTCGCGGGCCTGCACGACGGCGAGCGCGCCGTCATCGTCACCTGCGCGCCCGCCCCCGACATCGCCCACATCCACGGCCGCATGCCGGTGATCCTGTCGCAAGCGGACGAAATGCGCTGGTGCGACCCGAAATTCAATTTCGCCGACGTGGCTGGTCTGCTGCATCCGACCGCGCCCGGCGCCCTCGCCGCCGACGAAGACACGCCGCCGCCGCCGAAACAGCGCGATCTGTTCGGCGGTTAGGGGGCCCAGTCCTCGTCGTCGAACGGATCGCCGTAGGGGAAGTCGTCCGGGTTGTCGCCGGCGGAAAAGCGGTAGGCTTTGGGCTCTCCGGTATCGATCTCGCCGGCGCGGTACTTGTCGAAGGTGGCAGTGAGGATCTGGTTGACGAACTCACCGGCCATGCGCCGCATTTCGGGCTGCGCTTCGGGGCCGTCGATGAATTCGGGATCGAACAGCGCCCGGTTGAGCCGTGCCTGGTTGACCGCGACATACTGCAGCAGGCGGTCGACCAGGTCGCGCACCGGAAGATAGATCGGGCAAAGTACCATCACGTCGCGCAACATGACGTAGACGAGGTTAGGCGCGACGT
>JAYOXJ010000043.1:12335-16382 GCA_038152725.1 Rhodospirillaceae bacterium | reverse complement strand
CGGTGACCGAGGCGAACGGCCTGCGCGAAGCGGAGATTCTGAAGGCGCAGGGCGACCGCGAGGCCCAGATCCTGCGCGCGCAGGGGCTTCGCGAAGCCGCATTCCTGGAAGCCGAGGCCCGCGAGCGCGCGGCCGAGGCAGCGGATATGCTGCGACGGATCATCGGCGGCGTTCGGACCGCGAAGGCGTTCGTCCGGCTGCCGATCGCGCCACCCGGCGTGACCATGCTGACCGCGGAAGGGCCGTTCGCCGACTTGGTCAATCTGGGGCAACGGCTGAGCAAGCCACCGATCCTGAATGTCTCCGTGACCGGCGGGTTTATCTTGACCGACGTGCCGAAAAGCGGGCTGACCGTGAACGTAACGGCGGCGGGCAATCAGGCGGTTGCCGATCGGGTCGCGCGGGAGATCGCCCGGGCGGCGTGGGCCGACCGTCACCGATACATCTGGAAGCTGTTGTCGGTCGACGAGGCGGTCGGCGTGGCCGCCGACGCGGGCGCTGGAAAGACGAAGCCGGTCATCCTGGCCGAAGTGTCCGACAACCCCGGCGGCGGCGGGCGCGGCAATACGACCTGGCTGCTGAGCGCGCTCCACGAGGCGCGCGTGCCGGGTGTCGTCATCGGGCTGTTCACCGACGTGCCGTTGGCGGAAGACTGTCACAAGGCGGGCGAAAGCGCCGCTATTCACGCCGTCTTCAATCGTACCGAAGGCGAGTTCGCGAAACGGTTCGAGTGCGGTGCGAAGGTGTTGCGCCTTTCCGACGGCAACGACATCGGACGGCGGGGGCGAGATGCCGGACGCGAGATCGTTCTCGGCAGATCCGCACTGCTGGAGTTGGAGGGATCCGGGCTTCGTATCGTCGTCACCAGCCTGCGCGAGCAACCGGCGGACCCGCGTGTGCTCGAGATGTTCGGTGTCGATATAGCCGCTGCGAAATGTGTCGTGTTGAAGAGCCGTGGCCATTTCCGTGCCGGTTTCGACGAGTTCTTCGGCCCCGATCAGATTCACGAGGTCAACGCGCCGGGCCTGACCAGCAATGTGCTGACGGATTTCAACTACAAAGGATTGCGGCGGCCGATATTCCCGCTCGATCCGGATACGACCTGGTCGCAGGACCTGAATTAACCGCCGCGCCGCTGCTCGGCGGAGTCGCTCCGGCCGGGAACAAGGGAGGACAATCGATGGAAGCAATCATGACGACGCGTGCCCCGAAAGCGCTGGGGCCTTACTCGCAAGCCATCCGCCATGGTGGAACGGTCTACACGGCCGGCCAGATCGGACTCGACCCGGAAACCATGAAGCTTGTCGACGGACCCGAGAACCAGATCAGGCAGGTCATTGCGAACATCCGCGCGATCTGTGAAGCCGCCGGCGGAAGCCTCGACAAGGTCGCCCGGCTCACGGTTTATTTGACCGACTTGCAGCACTGGCCGATCGTGAACGAGGTCATGACCGAGAACTTCAGCAAACCTTATCCGGCACGCAGCGCGGTCGGCGTGGCGACGTTGCCGCTCGATGCCTTCGTCGAGATCGACGCGATCATGGTGCTCGACGATTGAAAGGAAGCTCCGGACCTAGCGCGGCAGCGCCGTGTAGCTTTGTTTCAGGCAACGGAGCGCAAAACTTGAACGGGAGTGGCGGATGCCGGGGATCTTGTAGAGGCCATTGCGCAGGAATTTCTCATAACCTTCCGTGCCGCGGACCGAAACCTTGATGAAATAGTCGTATTCGCCGGTGACGAGATAGGCCTCGGTCACTTCCGGCAGCCCGGCGAGAGCCTGGCCAAACTTTTTCAAGACCTCGTCGTCGTGCCGTTCCAATGTGACTTCGATGATGACGGTATCCGGAATGCCCAAGGCTTCGTCGTTGAAGATCGTCACGTAGCGTTCGATAACGCCGGATTTCTCCAGATTGCGGACGCGCGTCCAGCATGGCGAAGGCGAAAGGCCGACACGTTCGGCAAGATCGGAATTCTTGATCCGGGCGTCGCCCTGGAGTTCTCGCATGATCCGATAATCGATTTCATCCAGCATAGCATTTGCCACAAAAAATCTCCCGCAAAGACAGATAAATACAAAATCTTCTTCTTTATTTTCGCATTAATGAACAAAAAATAAAGAGAAAATTCTCACGCAAATCAAATAATCTTCTATGGAAATCCTGATCGGATGGATCTCGGATTTTCAAGGAGGCTGCCGCCATGACTTTCGCGCACGCGGAATACGCAGATCACGAGCTGGTGCAGTTTTGCGCCGATCCCTCGACCGGATTGCGCGCCATTATCGCGGTCCACAACACCAACCTCGGGCCCGCTGCCGGCGGCTGTAGGATGTGGCCATATGCGAGTGCGGACGCGGCTCTCGACGACGCACTTCGTTTGTCCCGGGCGATGACCTACAAGAACGCCGTCGCGGGCCTGCATTTGGGCGGCGGGAAATCCGTAATTATCGGCGATCCGAGAACCGACAAGACACCGGAACTGCTCGCCGCTTTCGGCAGACTGGTCGAGCGCCTCGGCGGTTACTACTTCACCGCGGAAGATGTTGGCATCGGCGAGCGGGACATCTGCGCGATCGCTCAGTCTACCTCCTACGCGATCGGCACGCCATCCAGCATGGAAGGGGTCGGCGATCCCTCGGCATTTACGGCGAGCGGTGTATTCAAGTGTGCCGAACTCGCCGTGAATCGAATATTCGGATGTTTGGATTTCGAAGGGCTGCGCGTCGCCGTGCAGGGTTTGGGCAGCGTCGGCAGCGACCTTGCCCGGCGTTATCACGAGCACGGTGCGACTGTGTTCGTTGCCGACGTCGATCCCGACAAGGTGAAGAGAGCGGTGAACCAGTGGGGCGCGACGCCGGTCGAGCCGGGCAGGATCCATGCGACCGACGTCGATGTGTTCAGCCCTTGCGCGTTGGGCGGCGTTCTCAACCGACAGACGATCCCAGAGGTCCGAGCGAAGGTTGTCGTCGGCGCGGCGAACAACCAGCTCGAATCCGATGCCCGGGCCGTCGATTTGTTGACTGCCGGAATCCTCTATGTACCCGATTTCGTCGCCAACGGCGGCGGGATCATCCATGTCGCGAGCGAGATTGTCGACGACGGTTCGCCCGAGTGGGTCGAAGGCAAAATCGACGAGTTGGCACAGACGGCAGGCGCGATCATCGACGAGTCGTTGCGTAGCGGCCGTTCATCCGTGGAAATCGCCAATGACATCGCGGAGCGACGGTTCTCTCCGGTGTCCCGCCCAGGTAAATCGAAGGTGGCATCGCATGCCTGACGTCAAGGAACAAATCGACGCCGGTACCGACGATGGACTGGAAGCGTTCCGCAAGTCGTTACGCCGCAACAGCCCCGGTCTTTATATCCCGCAGCCCAAGGTTCGTCCGGGCGACCAGCCCGATTTTTCCGGTATGCGGATTCCGGCCGCCGGCGAGACGCCGCGCCCGCCGTTGGATTTAACGGCCGATGATTCGATGCCCTATGCGAACGGCTTGGCGCGGGTGCTGAGTCCGGAGGGCGAGGCCGTGGGGGATTGGAATCCCGAATTGCCGCCCGAGGTGTTGCGGCAAGGCCTCGCGTTCATGGTCATGACCCGCATTTACGACGACCGGATGACGATGGTACAGCGCCAGGGAAAGACGTCCTTCTACATGCGATGCACCGGAGAAGAGGCGGTTTCGGTCGCCCAGGCCATGGCGCTCCGTCCCGACGACATGCTGTTTCCGACCTACCGCCAGCAGGGATTGCTGATCGCGCGCGGGCGCCCGTTGCTGGAGATGATGTGTCACTGCCTCTCCAATACCGGAGACAATCTCAAGGGGCGGCAGATGCCGGTGTTCTACTCCTGGCGGGAGGGAAACTTCTTCTCGATTTCCGGCAACCTCGGCACCCAGTTCAGTCAGGCGGTCGGTTGGGCCATGGCTTCCGCATATAAGAACGAGGACGCGATCGCATCCGCCTGGGTGGGCGAGGGCGCGACCGCCGAGGCAGACGTTCACTACGCGATGACTTTCGCGACCGTATATCGCGCTCCGGTCCTGCTAAACAT
>JAYOXJ010000043.1:7518-12325 GCA_038152725.1 Rhodospirillaceae bacterium | reverse complement strand
ATCGTCAACAATCAGTGGGCGATCTCGAGCTTCCAGGGCATTGCCGGTGGCGAGACCTCGACCTTCGCCGAACGTGGTCTCGGATACGGGATTCCCGGCCTTCGGGTCGATGGCAACGATTTCCTCGCCGTCTTCGCGGCGACCCGTTGGGCGGCCGACCGGGCGCGCGCCGGGCTCGGTCCGACGGTGTTGGAGCTGTTCACCTACCGGGCCGAGGCACATTCGTCGAGCGACGACCCGACCAAATACAGGCCCAAGGAGGAAGCCATCAGATGGCCGCTCGGCGATCCGATCGATCGGTTGCGCCGGCACCTCACGCGGATTGGCGCGTGGTCGGACGCCGAGCACGAAGAATTGGTGACGAAGATAAAGACGGAGGTCCGAGACGACTTTTCCAAGGCGGAGAGCATGGGCACCTTGGACAGCGGGCCACGGATCGACGTGAAGACCATGTTCGACGATGTCTACAAGGAGCAGCCCCTGCATCTCCGGCGCCAGCGCCAACAACTCGGGTATTGACGATGACGGCGATGTCTATGGTTCAGGCGCTCAACAGTGCGATGGATGAAATGCTGTCGCGCGACGGTTCGGTCCTCGTCCTCGGCGAGGACGTGGGCTACTTCGGTGGCGTCTTCCGGTGTACCGAAGGGCTGCAGAAGCGCCACGGCGTGCAGCGGGTCTTCGATACGCCGATCGCGGAAGGCGGCATAGTCGCCGTCGCCATCGGCATGGCGGTGAATGGCCTCAGGCCGGTCGCCGAAATCCAGTTCGCCGACTACGTTTATCCGGCCATGGACCAGATCGTTTCGGAGGCCGCGAGGCTCCGCTACCGGTCCGCCGGCGAGTACTGGGCGCCGATCACCATACGCATGCCGTCCGGGGGCGGGATTCGTGGCGGCCAGACCCATAGCCAGAGCCCGGAAGCGTTGTTCACCCACGTTTGCGGGCTGAAGACGGTGATCCCGTCGAACCCCTATGATGCCAAGGGACTGCTGATATCGGCGATCGAGGATGATGACCCGGTGATTTTCCTCGAACCGAAGCGGCTCTATCACGGGCCGTTCGACGGCGATCCGCATCGGGCGGCGTCCACTTGGGCCGATCATCCCATGGGCGAGGTGCCGGAGGGCCATTACCGCGTTCCGCTGGGCCAGGCGTCCATCGTGCGTCCGGGAACGGACGTGACGGTGATCGCCTACGGGACCATGGTTCATGTCTGCGCGGCGGCGGCGGCCGAAGCGGAAGCCGACCTCGAGGTAATCGACCTCAGAACCCTCGTGCCGTTCGACATCGAGACCGTCGCCGGTTCGATCCGCAAGACCGGGCGTTGCGTCATCGTGCACGAAGCGACGCGGATCAGCGGTTTCGGCGCCGAAATCTCGGCGCAGGTGCAGGAGGAATGCTTCTGGCATCTGCAGGCGCCCATTCAGCGGGTAACGGGGTGGGATACACCCTATCCGCATGCCTTCGAGTGGGAGTATTTCCCAAGCCAGCGGCGCGTGCTCGACGCCGTCGAGGCCGTCATGGACCCCTACCGATGAGCCAATACAGCTTCAAGCTGCCCGACATCGGCGAGGGTGTGGTCACCGCAGAGATCGTCGAGTGGCATGTTTCCCCGGGCGATTTCGTGGAGCAGGACGCGCCGCTGGTCGACGTGATGACCGACAAGGCTACCGTTGAAATCGCGGCGCCCATTGGCGGTCGGGTGGTGGCGCTCGGCGGCGAACCCGGTGTGAAACTCGCCGTCGGCAGCGAGCTGGTATTGTTCGAAATCGAAGGCGGCGCCGAGGCGGATGCGGCGCGCGAGAAGGACGACGAGCCCGCCTATACGGCTAAGGCCGCAAGTGTTCCGGCACAGCGGCAGCCGAGTTCGCCATCGCCGGACCTCTTTGTCATGCGCGATGAACCGGAGGTGCGGTCCCGCGGCCATCGGCGGAACGAACCGGCGCGATTGGCGTTGGCGTCGCCCGCCGTGCGCAGGCGAGCCTACGAACTCGGCGTCGATCTCGCTCACGTTACCGGAAGCGGGCCGGCCGGCCGGATATCGCCGGCCGATCTCGATACCTTCGCGCTCGGCCGGCGGGGGCATGCCGTTGTCGGCGGAGCCGAACGGCATGGCGCGACGGAAATCAAGGTCATCGGACTGCGACGGACAATCGCCGAACGTATGCGCGCCGCGAAACGGCACATCCCGCATTTCTCCTACGTCGAGGAAATCGACGTCACGGAGGTCGAGCGTCTGCGTGCCGAATTGAACGAGTGCCATGCGTCGGCTCGCGGCAAGCTTACCTTTCTACCGTTCTTGATGACGGCGATGGCCGTAACGCTACCCGAATGGCCCGAGTGCAATGCCACTTACGATGATGCCGCCGAAATCGTCACACGGCATGGCGCCGTGAACATCGGCATCGGTACGCAAACGCCGCATGGCTTGGTCGTGCCGGTGGTTCGTCATGCCGAGGCGTTGGACCTCTGGAAATGCGCCGAAAAGATAGGAACCCTCAGCGCGGCCGCGCGTGAAGGGAGACTGTCGGTCGATGAGTTACGTGGCTCGACCATCACGATCACCAGCCTGGGCGCCTTGGGCGGCATCGCGACGACTCCGGTCATCAACCGGCCCGAAGTCGCCATTGTCGGCGTCAATAGGATCGTCGAGCGGCCGGTCGTGCGCGAGGGCCGGATCGAGGTGCGGAAGATGATGAACCTGTCGTCGTCATTCGACCACCGCGTCGTCGATGGTTTCGGTGCCGCGAACTGGATTCAGGCGATCAAACGCCGCCTCGAAACCCCTGCCATGTTGTTCGTCGGGTAGGCCATGACACGGGAAACAACCTGCCAGGTGCTGGTTGTGGGGGGCGGGCCCGGCGGATACGTGGCCGCGATCCGCGCGGCGCAACTCGGCCTGGGCGTAATACTGGTTGAAGCGGGCGAACTTGGCGGCACCTGTCTGAACCGCGGGTGCATACCGTCAAAGGCCCTGCTCAATGCGTCGGCGCGGTTCCAAGCCATGCGGGACTGCGCCGACGCGCCGGTCATGGGACTGCGTTGCACGGCACCCGGCGTCGACATGGCGGAACTGGCCGATTGGAAGTCGCATGTCGTCGGCAGGTTGCGAGGCGGGGTCGGCGCCCTTCTTGCGGCAAACAAAGTTCGGGTCGTGGCGGGTTGGGCGACGTTTCGAAACGCCAAGATTTGCGACGTGTCGACAGCGCAAGGCCAGGAAACGATTCACGCGGGAAACGTCATTTTGGCGGCCGGATCGATCCCATCCGGCCTGCCGGGCGCAGCGCTCGACGGGAACGTTCTGTCGTCCACCGAGGCACTCGATCTCGAGGAGCTTCCGGCTTCCCTGCTGGTCGTGGGCGCCGGATACATTGGACTCGAACTGGCGACCGTCTTCACGCGCCTGGGAAGCCAGGTATCGATCGTCGAAGCCGGAGACAGGATCCTGCCGGGTTTCGCGCCGGCTCTCAGCAAGCCGGTAGCGGACTGGTTCGAGCGCCATGGCGTGACGATCGCGCTTTCCAGTCGGGTCGAGCGCGTCCACGGAACGGCGGCGGGCTGCGAGGTCGAGGTTCGCAACCCCGACGGCGCCCTGACGCGAACTGCCGCAAGCAAGGTGCTGGTCGCCATCGGTCGCGCGCCGAACACCGCCGGTTGGGGATTGGAGAACATGGGTGTCGACATGACTGGCGCTTTCATCAAGGTCGACGCTCAATGCCGCACGTCGATGCGCGGCGTGTGGGCCGTTGGCGATCTTGTCGGCGAGCCTATGTTGGCGCACAAGGCTATGGCGCAAGGCGAAATGGTCGCCGAGATCATCGCCGGTATGCGCCGGAAGTTCGAGTCGCACGCCATTCCCGCAGTCTGCTTTACCGAACCGGAGATCGTTTCGGTGGGACGTGCCGCCGCGGACGCCGGGCATCTGGGGTTTGAATTGGTTTCATCGCGGTTTCCATTCGCCGCCAACGGGCGATCTTTGAGCGGGAACTCGGATGTCGGCTTTATCGAGGTCGTCGCTCGGAAAACCGACAACGTAGTCGTCGGTATCCATGCCGTGGGGCAGCACATCGGTGAGCTCGCCGGCGAGTTTTCCCTGGCCGTCGAAATGGAAGCCAGGCTGGAGGATATCGCCGCGACGATCCACGCGCATCCGACTTTGGGGGAGGGTTTCTTTGAGGCATCCCTGCAAGGGCTCGGCCGATCGCTTCACCTGGGATGAATGCAAACCGCACCATTGACGCGACCATCGTTCGAGCCGTTCCGGAGGGAATTCTCGGCTTGACAGCGAAGCGACCGAATGGAGATCATATTGGTCATACCAATTAGGATATTGGTTATATCTGTGCAGGCTTGCGCGACTCGTTGTGGAATTGGCCGGCCAGACCCGCCCAATCGCGGCAATCGCCAACAAGCGGGCCGTTTTCCTGGTGTCGCGGGTCAGTGGGGATGCGAGACCAGGCAGGGGAGACATTAGAGATTGAACACCGTGACATCCGATCTCAATCGAACCGGCCTATACGATTTTCTGTCGCGCAACTGTGACCAGATCGTCGACGCCGCGCGGCGTATTGGTGATGGCCTAGGCTTGCCCGACGATCTCAAAGGCAAGGTGGGGCAGACGGGCGCCGTTTCGGCGATGCCCGGGAGATTGCGTCGTGACGTCGTCGCGGCGATGAAAACCGGTATGGAGAAAACCGTTTCCCCACGGGAGATCGGCGATGAAATCCGGCGGGTGGTGAAGTCGGTATACGGCGACGAGTACGATGCCGTGCCGACGAATTCCTGCGAGGCGGCGCTCTTCGCT
>JAYOXJ010000043.1:0-7508 GCA_038152725.1 Rhodospirillaceae bacterium | reverse complement strand
ACTTACGATGCGCTGTTCACGCCGCCGCGCGCCGGCGTGGGGAAACCTTACCGCTCGCGCGTCGTCGGGACACTCGAACGTCACTATGAACACCACCACAGTTATGGGCGGCCGTTTCCACCACGTCTCAAGGATGTTCTGGCCGATCGTGGCGCCACGGCCGGCGAGCTCGGGCTGATCGGGCGTGTGCAGTGCGGCACGGAATGCGTCATGGTGCCGATCGAGGGGGCCCGGTATGAATTGCATGGGTTGAAAATGCATGCGACGCCGCTGCTGATGGAGGCGGACGCCGGTGCGACCGTGGCGGCGCTTGCCCGTGCCGCGAAGATCCATGCGCGCGATCTGGCTGGTTTCGTGAGCCTCGGATATGAGACGTGCGGTTTCGGCAATGCCGCCAAGGCACCGGATGGCGCGCCGGTTCTGCACAAGGGCATGGCCGCCCTGGCGTCCGAGTATGCCGTTCCCTATGTGATCGACAATGCCTGGGGAACACCGTTCGTCGGCGTCGATCCTCGAGCCGTTGGTGCCGACGTCATCCTCTATAGCATGGACAAGGTCAGCGGTGCGCCCGCGAGCGGGCTCGCCATCGGCAAGGAGTGGCCGATGGTCAACGTTCGTCGCGCCTTGGGCGTCCACGGCGAACGCTTCGGGACCGTGTCGGCGCATGGCAAAGGGCTTCATGTCCACGCGGACCCGGGCAAGATGGCGATGTTGGGAATTCTCGCGGCGCTGACGACTCTGCGGGATCGCCCGAAGACCGTTACCGACCCGATCGACGATCTCTATGAGATCGTTTCAGACGAGCTGGAGCGCGCGAACGGCGATCTTCCGGAGGGCGTTGTCCTGACCAAGAGCTACAACATGGGCGGCGTCGAACTCAACTACGAACGGACTTGGCGAGGGCGCGACGGGAAGGCGAAGATCGGCATTCCCATATTCAATCACGAAGATCGTATCGCCGGATCGAATTTGCTGGCCAACGCGATGATCGCCATGGGAATCGTGCCCGGACCGATCGACGACGGGAACATGATCTTCACGCCGGGGCTCGGGACCGTCGACGAAGATGGAAACCTGCACGAAGGCAACATGCGCCTCGTGGTCAGAGGAGCGATCCGTGCCTTGGCGCTATTGGGCGACTGGGCCGACTGGGCGCGAGGTAACGCCGGATGAGGCCCGGTGCGGCTGCCCAATCGCCACGTCCTGCCGCACCGGTGGCGGTGGCTTGAACGCTGCGAGCTGGAGGAAATGTGGAGCTCGTAAGATACCGCACATCGGAGCCACTCGAGCACTTGCCGCGCGCGCTGGATATTCTCAGGCGCATGGGCTTCGATCTCGACTCGACCGAGGTGGTGAACGGTGGCCGAGACGAATGGCATGTCCGAATTCGCTACCAGGTGCGCGGGCACCTTTCGGCCGATACCTTCGTCGAACGAGTGCGGCAAATTCCGGGCGTGCGCGACGTGTCAGGGCTGGCCGCCGAGGAAAGTCTCGTTACGGCCGCGTTTGGTGAATGACGGACGCGTTCGGACGGACACGCCGAACATTCGGAAAGGTGCCAGCCCGGCCGGCTTAATTCTTCGCCGCGATCAGGGCGATTTCGACCAAAGCGCCGGGGATGGCCAGCGCGGCTTCCACGCATGAGCGTGCGGGCGGGTTGCCGGGCATAAGCCACTTGTTCCAGACGTCGTTCATCCGCGTCCGGAGGGAGATATCTGTGAGCCAGATCGAGGCGGACAAGATCCTCGACCGGTCGGAACCGGCATTGGCAAGGCAGGTCTGCAACTTCTTCACGACGTCCGCCGTTTGCGCTTCGATATCGGCATCTGTGTTTGAAGCGACCTGTCCGGCGACGAATACCAGGTCTCCGAAAATCGCGACATCGCATTTATGTGCTTCAACATTGAGCCGTGTGATTTCCAAGGCATCCTCCCTTCCGCGCTGCTCTCGCGGTGACCGGTTCGGCCACTGTCTGGACTTGTATTTTGCGGAAAAAATGGTGAACCACGTGTCGTGGCGGCGACACCCATATCATTCCGCTTGGCTTAAGGTTCCAACCCTGGATTTCGGGCGCGGAGGTCGGCGAAGATGCGTTGCAGAGGGCTTTTCTCAGGCATGAGCAGCCGCCCGGAAACCTTCAGGCATCATCGAATTGCTCGAAATTTGTTGACATTGTATGACATTCCAAATGACAATATTGGTATGACCAATTTAAAAAATGGACCGACAACTAAACCATGCTAACCGGATAACTGGCCCGTTGCGATTGGCAACGTTCATGCGCCGATCGAGAGCAAAAAGGCCGAAAGTGTATCCACCAGAACAGGGAGAAAATCTCATGCGTATCTTTCAGTTTGTCGCTGCGGGCCTTGCCGTCGCATTCATGTCGTCTTCGGATGCCCAGGCCGCCGACCGAATTTCGTTCGGGTCAACGGGCACCAAGTCCGTCCACTACACTTACGCCGTGGCCGCGACGAAGGCCATCAACACGGTTTCAGGCGACGACGTGAACGTCACGGTGATATCCACCGGCGGCGCCGTGGACAACCTCGCTCGTATCGCGCGCAAACAGATCCAATTGGGGATGGGGAGCTACGAAACCATCTATCAGGCCTACAAAGGGCTTAACAAATTCAAGGACAAGGCGCTGCCCGATCTGCGGTCCTTATGGGTTCATTCGCCGGCGATCCAAGCCTGGGTCGTGCGCGCCGACTCGGGTATCAAGACGATCGAGGATCTCGAGGGCAAGGCCTTCAATTCGGGAAGCCGCGGTTCGGCGACGGAGCAACTCGTCGAGCAAATGCTCGCCGCCCTTGGCGTAAAGCCGAACTATTTCAAGGCTTCCCTGGCCGACGCGGTTGCTGGCGTTAAGGATGGCCGCAACATGGGTTACGTCAAAGCCGGCAGTTCCAATTCGCTGGACGGCACGACGCTGGAACTCAAGGCCTTGACACCGATTACGTTGCTCAAGTTCAACGATGGTCACGTCAAGAAAATCAAGGACAAGTTCCCCTACATCAGCTTCAAGACCTATAAGGAAGGCCAGGTTCACGGTGTTCCGGCGATGACCACGCCGATCCAGGTTGTCGGCGAATTCACCTCGGCGTCGGCGATGACCGACAAGCAGGTCGAGGCTGTTCTCAAGGGCATCGTCGATGGCAAGAAAATCCAATCGGCGGCGTTCCCGGGCTTCGACAAGCTCGACATTATCCAGGACAGCATCGATATTCTGACGGTGCCGTTGCACAGCGGTGCGGTCAAATTCTTCAAATCGCGCGGGTTCAAGGTTCCCAGCCATCTGATACCACCCGAATACAAGTAACCTCCCGCTCATGACTGGGACGCGCAGCATGAGTCCATGCAAGCGCGTCCCATTTTCTTATCAAATGCCTTGAGTCTCGGAGTGTCTAAGTGGTTCACAACGATAATCGTGAAGTCAGCCAGATGTCTTCGCGTTTGCGCAACCCCGTCAATCTTGTTTCCTTCGTACTGATATTCGGGCTGGTCGGGTTTCAGATTTATACGTCCGGGTTTGGGCAGCTTGCCCCGTTGTCGCAACGCTGCTTGCACGTCGGCATTACGCTCACGCTTTGTTACCTGTTTTTCACCGGATTGGTCGAAAAAGCCGATGGCGCGCGCAAGCCGTTCGATGTTTGCATGCATGTGGCGATCGCCGCGTTCGTGTGTTTCGCGACAATGTATATTTTCGTCAACGAAGAGCGATTGACGACCGGGTTCTTGTTCAAGATCACCACTTTCGAGAAATTTCTCGGGATTGGCCTGACCCTGGCGGTTATCGAAGCGGCTCGCCGAACCACGGGACTCGCACTGCCGATTTTGGCCGTCATCTCGATCGGGTACACGCTGTTCGGCGATCTGATACCGGGCAAGTGGGGACATCCGGGATTTTCGATCGATTACCTGTTCGAGCACTTGTATTTGGGGACGGAGGGTATCTGGGGCCTGGTTACCGGGATTTCGGCCACCCTGGTTGCCGCCTTCATCATCCTCGGAGCGTTTCTGCTCGCAACGGGTGCGGCCGACGGGTTCATGGACCTATCCGTTGCCGTTGCAGGCCGTTCGATGGGCGGAGCGGCCAAGGTCGCAACGTTCTCGAGCGCGCTCTTCGGCATGCTCAACGGTTCCGCCGTCGCCAATGTTGCGACGACGGGAAACTTCACGATCCCCGCGATGAAGCGGCTTGGTTACCGAAAGGAGTTCGCGGCCGCGGTCGAGGCTTGTGCGTCGTCCGGCGGCCAGATCACGCCGCCGATCATGGGCGCCGGCGCATTCATCATGGCCGAGTTGCTCGGTGTTCCCTACACCACCGTGATGCTTGCGGCGATCATCCCCGCGTTCCTGTTCTTTACGTGTATCTGGATCAGTATCGACACTGAAGCCCGAAAGGAAGAACTCAAGACATTCAAGGATGACGAAATCGTTCCGCTGCGAGAAGTTCTAACCTGGAACAAGACCGGCATCATCGGCGTCACGGCGACGGTCATCATGGGAAGCATGTTGCTCGGACATACGCCGACGCTGGCCGCTTTCTACGGAATTTGCGCCAACGTCGGCTTGTATCTTTTCCACGGCAAATTCGACAAGGAGTCGCTGGCGAAAAAGTTCAGCGTCTTAATCGAGGGCGCGAGGCTATCGGCGAAGGGAATCATGGCGGTCCTGCCGCTCTTGATATGCGCGCAGATCGCACTTTCCTTGGTTGGCCTCACCGGCTTCGGTGTCAAACTAAGCGAGCAGATAATCTCGGTCGGTACGGGATTTGGCATGTTCCCGGGGCTGTGCCTGACGCTCGTCGTCGCGCTCGTGCTCGGCATGGGAATTCCGACGACGGCCGCCTATCTCCTGGCCTCGGCAGTCACCGTTCCGGCTCTTTCCGAGCTTGGGGTCGATCCGTTGGCGGCGCACTTTTTTGTATTCTACGGAGCATTGCTGGCCTCACTAACGCCGCCCGTTTGCACCTCCGTTTTCACGGCCGCCGTGATCGCGGATGCCAAATGGCTGCCTGTTTCCATCGAATCGATAAAGCTCGCCGCGATGAAGTTCGTGCTGCCGTTCTTCTTCATCTACCGGCCCGAAGTGCTGATGACCGGGGCGCCTTATCACATAGCCTGGGACGTGGTTGTCGGAATTCTCACGTCGATCGCCTTCGCCTACGGTTTCGGCGGCTTCATTCGAAAACCGATCTCATTGCCGCTGCGGCTTCTGCTGATTGGCGCCGGGTTCTGGATGATTGCAGGGGATATCGTTTCTGACGCCGTCGCTGCCGCGGTGCTGATCGGTCTTGTGGTGCTGAAATACATCCAGCGGAACAACGATCGGAAAATGAGCGCTTAGCTCGAATGGTAGAGCCGCAGGTCCGTTTCAGCGCATCGCCGAACCGCGCGCGCCGTCAAATTGCGCGACGGCAATGGGGCTGGCTTGGTGTGGTGGTGCGATGATCAATCTTAGATCAGGGACGCATATCGTCCCCCAATTCACCTTCGATTGCGGGCAAACACTGTATGACATACCGATTGCCTACGAAACATACGGCCAATTGGATGCCGGCGGCGGCAATGCGATCCTGGTTTCGCACGGGTTTGCCAGCGACCATCACGCCGGCGGAGATGGGGGATGGTGGTCCGGCCTGATCGGGTCCGGAAAGGCGCTCGATACGGATCGGTATTTTTTGATTTGCATGAACAATCCTGGGTCGTGCTTTGGTTCGATCGGTCCCGCGACCACCATTCCCGGTGCGGGCAGGCCGTATGGCCCGGATTTTCCGGACGTCACCGTGGCCGATATGGTCGAGGCGCAACGACTGACACTGGATGCGTTGGGAGTCGGCAAGCTGGCCGCCGCGATCGGCTATTCCTTCGGCGGTTATCTGACCTTTCAATGGGCCGTAGCCCATCCGGATCGGATGCGGGCGGTCGTCGTCGCGGCGAGCCGGATTTACGATGGCGGCGGACCCGAGAAGGTCGCTGGGATGGTTTCGAATTTCGACAAGGCGCCGGGATGGAACGGCGGCAATTATTACGAACGGCCCGATGGGGTATTGGAGGCGCTGAAGCAGTTCCGCGCCGGCGAACTGCGGCGAAACGGCCTGGTTTCGGAAATGCTTTCGAAGACCGGTGGCGATGAAAGCGCGGCCAACCGGTTGGTGGAAGCCGCTGCCGCCCGTTGGGCAAGCGAGGTCGATGCGAATTCGCTGATTGCGCTGACGCGCGCCGGGGTCGCGTTCGACCTGTCGGACAGGGTCGGGGAGATCAAGGTTCCCTTGCTTTATGTGCTTTGTGATACGGACAATCTTTACCCGGGTGCCGCCGGACCGAAAGCCGTAGACAGGATGCAATCACTCGGCGTCGATGCCACGTTCCACGAAATCAAGACGGTCCACCGTCATCGCGGCGGGCTCGTCGATCACGAGAAATGGTCAGGCGTTCTCGCGGCATTTCTCGCGTCTCACGCCGCCCCGTAGGCGGCCGGTTCTGATTCGAACCGGCCGCGAACCACGGCGGCGATCTCTTCACTCGATCGAAGATTTGGCGCGACGATCCGTCAGCGCCCTCACCAACGGGCTGACGACACTCTTCGACTTGATGTTGATGCAGGTCGGCACTTTGCGTTTCGCCGCTTTGGCGATCGCGTCGCCAAGCGTCGTGAGATCGGAGATGGTCTCGCCATGTCCGCCCAGACCCTTGAAAAGCCCGTCGAACGGGATGTCTCGGAATTTAGTGCCGGCCGACATGCCGCTGTTCCAGATTGCAATCTGCTGTTGTGCGATCGAGCCGAGCCCCTTGTTGTTGTCGATCACGACGGTGATCGGTGCGGCTTCATGAAAAGACGACTCGATACTCAAGCCGCCGGCCAGGAATGCGCCATCGCCGCTCAGCAAGACGACATTGCTCTCCGGGTAGCGCATCTTCAACGCGACGCCGAACGCGACACCGCATCCTAAAAGGCTGAAGGGTCCGGGATGGAATACGCCGCGAAACCTACGTCCCCGCAACTCGGCGAGGTTCAGTGCGATCTCGGCCCAGTAGTGTGTGTCGCCGCCGTCGACGATGACAAAGTCGTTTTCCCCAAGCGCATCGAACAAGGCCGTCGACGTCCGAAGCGGATGTATGGGAACGAGTCCCGCCTCGCTCTTCAACAGGGCATCGATGGATTTCGCCCAACTCTTCCTTTGGCGGACGTTCTTCGCGAGCCAAGCCGATTTCTGAATGTCGTTGCGGCCGGCGATCTTGTCCAAAAGTCCTGAAAGCACGGGTTTCGGGCTTCCCAGAATGCCCATATCGGCGGACTGGTTGTCGGCGAGTTCTTCGACCGAGCCATTGACGCAAACCAATTTCGCCGAAGCGGGAAACAGTGGCGGCTTGCCGAAATTCAGGGCGTTGTCGAGCCGGCAGCCGATCGCGACGATAAGGTCGGCATTGTTGAAGGCATACGCCGAGGGCGGGTACTGATGGACGTCGGCGAGACCGAGATAGGTCTCGCAACCACCGGCG
>JAYOXJ010000042.1:12363-16459 GCA_038152725.1 Rhodospirillaceae bacterium | reverse complement strand
CAAAAACCGATGATGCACTAACATTCAAACTGGACCAATCAGTACGGGCAGATCAATCTTGGTCGCGTCTTGTTGTCTCTGTGGCGAAATTAAGTATTAATTAAATCGCTACATTGACATTAATGAACAATTTACCAAATTAATCAAAATAATTATGTGTTTATAAAATAAAATAAAAATATAGATAAATTAGATAAAATTTTATCAAATTTTTATTGTTTATTTTCAATAATTTATATTCATTCGTTTTATTTGATTTCATATACAAACAGGCCAGAATCCGTCCGTTTAGTTTCCACGCCGGGACTGAAGCGGAGCCAGCCATGCGGCATCAGATTTTGCGTTTTCTTCAAGTATTCGATGCCACTCGCCGTCGCTTTCTCTTGGACGAGCGCGGCGCGGTCATGGTTTTCCTCGCCATCGCCACCATCCCGTTAATCGGGTTCGTCGGTATCGGCACCGATGTCGCGCGCGCCTACTTGGTGAAATCCCGGCTGTCCTCGGCACTCGATGCCGCCGGCCTCGCCGGCGGACGCAGCTTCTTCAAGCCGACCCGCAACGCCGACATCGACATGTTCTTCCAGGCCAATTTCCCCGCCGGCTACATGGGTGCCGTGGTCGAAGGGCCGACCAAGACCATCGACGAGGCCACGGAGACCATCCGTCTCTACGCGAAGGCGACGATCCCCACCAGCTTCATGCACCTACTCGGTCACGACAGCCTTGTCGTCGATGCCGAGGCCGAGGTGGTGCGCAAGATGATCGCGCTCGACGTGGTGCTTTCCATCGACATGTCCGGGTCGATGACCTGGTCTTCCGGTTCGGGTACAAGCCGCATTGCGGCGGCGCGTTCCGCCGCCAGCGAGCTCGTCTCCATCCTGTTCGGCAGCGATGCCACAAAGGAGTTCCTGCACATCGGCGTCGTGCCCTGGGCCGGCAAGGTCAAGGTCATGCGCGAGGGTCAGACCTATGACTCGGCCCTGACCACCAGCGTCGCTGTCACGCCTTTCACCAATCCGATCTCCGGCGCGTCGCAGTCGGTCGTCTATTTCGCCAACAATTCCCCGGTGCCGTTGCTCTCGGCACCGGAACCGACCTGGACCGGCTGCGTCTTCAACCGCTACCTCAACGATGGCCTCGCAACATCCGACGCCGACATCCTGCTCGGGCCGGCGACCTTGCCGGACGCCGATTGGCCGGCATGGCAACCGATCGGCTTCGCCGGCGATCCGTTCCCCGGCTCGGGCCGTTGCTCGATGAGCATCGGCTATACCGAATGCACCCCCTGCCCGACATACGGCATCACCGCGCTCAACAACACCAAGCAGACCGTCCTCGATGCAATCACCGCCCTGCAGAACCCGAACGGCACCACCAACATGCCGGCCGGACTCGGCTGGGCCTGGCGTGTGCTGAAACCCGAAGCGCCCTTCACCGAGGCGGTCGCGGATCCGGACTACGAACTGCAGCGCGCCATCGTGCTGCTAACCGACGGCGAGAACACCGGGGGCGTGGGTGATGCCTACAAGACCGTGTTCGGGTTGGATACGGCCGCCGGCCCCGAAATGAACGCCCGCGCCCGCGCGCTGGCCGCCAACATCAAGGCCGACGGCGTGATCATCTACGTCATCCAGTTCGCCAACAGCGGCGGCGCGCTGCAGCAATTGCTCAAGGATATCGCCAGCGGCCCAGGCGCGCCCTACTACTACGCCCCCAACGGCGACACCTTGCAGCAGGTGTTCCGCGAGATCGCCAACCACCTCTCCGAGCTCCGGCTGGCGAAGTAAAGGCTGCCTACCCCTGCGCCGAGGCGCCGGGCACGGGCTGCTTGCGAAGCTTGGCTTCGCGTCTGGCGATGTAGACGCCGCTGGCAAAGATCAGCGTCCCGCCGAGCCAGGTCGTCAAAGCCGGAATCTCGCCGAAGAACACGAAGGCGATGATCGAAATCCAGATCAACTTGGTGAAGTCGAAGGGCATGACCACGCTTAGGTCGGCCTCGTGCAGCGCCTG
This sequence comes from Rhodospirillaceae bacterium, assembly GCA_038152725.1. GTDB lineage: Bacteria > Pseudomonadota > Alphaproteobacteria > Rhodospirillales > Casp-alpha2 > TMED8. Next base: position 14,449 of record JAYOXJ010000042.1, on the reverse strand, counting down.
GGCCAGCAGGTACTGTGCACCGCCGCCGGCGAGCCCCATGAACGCAAGCCAACCGAGTTCTTCCATCGTCGGCCATTGCCAGACGAACAATGCCGGCACCAACGAGAACGGCGTCATCAACACCACCATGTAGGCGATGATGGTGGCGCTCGATTCGGTGCGGCTCAGCGACTTGATGATCAACAGCACGCCAGCCCATGTCGATGCCGCCAGCAGCGTCAGGCCATGGCCGGAAGAAATCGTATCGAAACCGGGCCGCAGCACCAGCATGGCGCCGGCGAAACCGCAGATGATCGCCGACCATCGGCGGATGCCGACCTTCTCCTTCAGGATCAAAAGACTTAGCAACGTCGCGAACAGCGGCGCCGTGAAGCCGAGCGCCACCAGTTCCGAGAGCGGCGTCAGGCTGACGGCGGTGAAGAAGATCAACATGTTGATGAGGTTCAACGACGCCCGCGACAGGTGCCCGCCGAAACGCTGGGTGCGGAACACGCCAAGACCGTTCCGCATCAACAGCGGCAATACGAACAGGAACGCGAACAGGTTGCGGAAGAACACCACCTCGAACGGATGCACACCGGACGAGATGTGTTTCGCGGCCGCGTTCATGGACGCGGAGAAAAGCGTCACGGCAAGCATCAGGAGGATGCCCCGCATGGCGCCGGACATCCTGGAAGGCGTCAGCACATGAGTGCCCTCAGGCGGCGTCGAAGAAGCGGTTCGCCTCCTCGAAGAGCGCCATGTTGCGGGCCACATCGTAGGGGCCCTCGCAAAGCGTTTCGGGATTCCATTCGCTGCGTGGCGTCTCGAAGAAGTTGCCGCCGTAAACGTGAAGCGCGCCGGTGCAGCGGCTCAACGGATTGGTCACCGAGTGGACGATGTCCTTGCCGAGCGGCGCCACTTCCTTGACGCCGAGCGACTTCGCGCCGGCGGCCTCGACCTGACCGTCGGTCGCGTCCTTGACCTTGCGCCAGAAGATATTGTCCTCGCGGCCCGTATAAAGGCCGATCACCGCCCACATGTTATGGTTATGAGGCTTCAGCGTCATGCGCGGCGCCCAGACGATGTTAAGAACCGTCAAATCCTCGGCCACGTGCAGGCGATGGACACCACCGCGGTTCGGCTCGCCGAGCACCGCCATCAGCCGGGCCGGATCGGAAACCGCTTCGGCGACCAATTCGCGAACCGCCGTGTGGCTGTCTTTCTCCTTGACCGCTTTCCCGCAGTCCTCGATGAACTTTTCCAGTTCGAACATCTTTCGTTCCTTTCCAGGGTAGCGATCGTGACGACGATCGGAACATTATCCGCGCCATTGCGCTTAGGTCAAACCTCGCTCTCGCGGGGCTATGCGGCCGGTCGCGCCAGATCGGAAATCGGCCGCGCCATCTCGGGATCGCCGGCGAATAGCGTCTCGAGCGCCTTGCCGACACGGAGCAGGAAAGCATCAGAGCGGCGCGGGCCGACGATCTGGAAACCGAACGGCATGCCCTCCTCGTCGACGCCGCAGGGCAGCGCCACGACAGGATTGCCGCAGGTCGAAAGCGCGTTGGTGAGCCCGGCCCAGGCGACGTAGGTCGGCTGCTCGACACCATCGACGACGCGGGGGTAGTGGTCCGTAAAGGGGAACGGCGTCACCGTCGCGCCCGGACAGATGAGCACGTCGAATTCGCCGAAGAAGCGCTCCATCTCCCGATGCAGAACGCCGTGCTGCATGAAGGCATCGGCGATGTCGTCGACCCCGAGTTCGAGGGACTGTTCGTAGTTGAGGCGTACCGTCGGTCCGAGCTTCTCCTTGTGTTCCTCGTAATGGCGCTTGTGGGCGGCGCGGTATTGCAGGCCGCGCAGCACCCAATTGACCCTGGCCGCTTGCGAAAGATCGGGCGCCGCTTCGGCCGCGGTCCCGAAGGCATCGGCGAAGCGCTTGGTCCGCGCCTGGAACACGCGCCGGATCATTTTGCTCGTCGGTGCGAACCCCAGGTCCTCGCTGAAGGCGACACGAAGCCCCTTGAGATCGGCCGGCAGAATGTTGACGAACGCGCCGCGATCGCGGGGATAGCTCATCGGATCGATCGAATGGTCGCGGGCC
>JAYOXJ010000042.1:0-12353 GCA_038152725.1 Rhodospirillaceae bacterium | reverse complement strand
GGCCATGGCGGCGGTCAGAAGTCCGACGTCATCGACATTGCGCGCCATCGCGCCCTGCAACTGGAACGGCCAGAACGGGAAGGTCCGCCGCTCGAACGGAATCAGTCCCGGTGTCGGTTTCAGGCTGGCGATGCCGCAGAAGGTCGCCGGCACGCGGAGGCTGCCGCCCGTATCGGACCCGGTCGCGATTGGCACCATGTTGCAGGCGAGCACGGCGCCGGCACCGCCCGACGACCCGCCGCTGGTACGCTTCGGATCGAACGGATTTACGGTCGGGCCGAACACCAGGTTGGTGGTGTTGTTGCCGGCGCCGAATTCCGTCGTGTTGGTCTTGCCGGTAATGACCGCCCCCTCCTCGCGCACGAACTGCACCACCAGGTCATCGTGGTCGGGAATGTTGTCGGCGTATATCAGCGAGCCGAAGGTCGAGCGCATGCCCTTGGTCAGACTCATGTCCTTGATGGCGAGCGGCAGACCTTCGAGCAACCCCAAGCGATCCCCGGCCATGATCTTTTTTTCGCTCGCCTTGGCCGCTTTTCGCGCTTCGTCGAAGCAGGTCGCGGTGAAGGCGTTGACGGCCGGATCGGCACGTTCGGTCTGGGCAATGAAGGCTTCCAGCACCTCGACCGGCGAAAGCCGCTTCGCCGCCATGTCCCGGCGAAGACCGGTCGCCGGCATCTCGATGATATTCATGGTTACGCTCCCTGTTGTTCCGGGCCGATCTGGACCACCAGCTTGCCGAAATTCTCACCCTTGAGCATGCCGATGAAAGCATTGGGCGCGTTTTCCAGGCCGCTCACGATATCTACCTTGTACTTGATGTCGCCGGCGCTCAGCCACGGCGCCATCTCGGCCTCGAACTCCGGGCGCCGCTCGGCATGATCGGAAACGATGAAACCCTCCATGTGAATGCGCTTGCGGGTCAGATGGGTCAAATTCTTGACGCCGTAGCGCTGATCGCCGACAAGATTGTATTGGCTGATCGAACCGCACTGAACGAACCGGGCGAACGGATTGGCATGGTCAAGCGCCGCTTCCAGCATGGCGCCGCCGACGTTGTCGAAATAGACGTCGATGCCGTCGGGGCAAAGCCGCTTTAGATCGGCGAGAAAATCGGTGCTGGTGGCATGGTTGAAGGCACCGTCGAGTTTCAGCTCGTCGAGCAGGAACCCGACCTTGGCGTCCGATCCGGCAGTCCCGATTACCCGGCAACCGGCAATACGCCCCATCTGGACGGCGATCTGGCCGACCGCTCCGGACGCAGCCGAGACCACCAACGTCTCGCCTTTTTTGGGCCGGCCGATTTCCCGAAGCCCGATCCAGGCGGTCATCCCAGGCATGCCGAGCGCGCCCAGGTGATAGGGCAGTGGCGCCAGGCCGGCGGCGACCGGCCGCAATCCCGCACCGTTCGCAACCATCGTGTATTCGGCCCAATCCAGCACGCCGAAGACCAATGTGCCGGCAGCGAAATCCGCGTTCGCCGATGTCGCGACCTCGCCGATGATGCGGGCCTGCAGGGGACGATCCAATTCGAAGGAGGCCGCGTAGGACTTGGCGTCGTCCATGCGGCTCCGCATGTAGGGATCAAGCGACATGTAGATGTCGCGCACCAGCACGTCGCCCGCGCGCAACGGGTCGAGCTTGGCCTCGCGGAGCGCGAAGCAAACGGGCGTCACCCAACCTTGGGGACGGCTTGCGAGAACGATCTGACGGGTGTTTGTCGGGGTTTTGGCGGGCATCGGCCAGGTCCTCAAGCGTTGTCGGCCAATACCCTACCCGCCAGATAGAGCGATCCGCAAACCAGGATTCTCTCGGGTCGCCCCACCGTCCTGGAAACGATCCAATCGACCGCATCGGCGACCGAAGCCGAAGTCTGGACGGCCGACATGCCGGCCCCGCGGGCCATCTCCGCCAATTGGTCGGCGGAGAAACTATTGGCCTCGCCCGGGATGGTCACCGTCGCGAGGTCGGCAGCGACGCAGGCCAGCGGTTTCAGGAAATCGCCGGCCGCCTTGGAATTGAGCATGCCGCTGACGAGATGCAGCGGCCGGTCCCGCCAGTTGGTAGCGGCATGCTGGGCGAGCATCTCGCCGGCAGCGGGATTGTGGCCGCCGTCGAGCCAGAGCTCCCAGCCATCGGGCAGCACTTCGACGAGCGGGCCCTTGGTCAGCCGTTGCAACCGCGCCGGCCATTTCGCCGTTTCCAATCCGGCGGCGACGGCAGCGTCGGCGGGCGCCAGGTTGCCGAGATGGCGCAGCGCCGCGATGGCGGTGCCGGCATTGTCGATCTGGTGAGCGCCGGGCAGGATTGGCAGCGGAAGCGCGGTCTCGACACCGCCTTCTCGGTAATGCAGTTGGCCGCCGCCTGTCCGCACCGACCAATCGACACCCTGCTCCAGCACCGGCACGCCCAGGGCCTCGGCCCGTGCGCGAATGACCGCACGGGCCGCTGGCTCCTGCCTGGCCAGCACACAGGCGACGCCAGGTTTCAGGATGCCGGCTTTCTCGCCGGCGATCTCCGCCAGCGTATTGCCGAGAAACTGCTGATGGTCGAGAGACACCGGCGTGATGATGGTAAGCCTGGGCTTTGCGATCAGGTTGGTGGCGTCGAGCCGACCGCCGAGCCCGGTCTCGAGCAGCACCACATCGGCCGGCATGCGGGCGAAGGCGAGAAAGGCTGCGGCGGTGGTGATCTCGAAGAAGGTGATCGGCCGGCCTTCGTTGGCGGCCTCGCATTCTTCGAGCAATTTCGTCAGTTCGCTCTCGGCGATCAATTCGCCGGCAAGGCGGATGCGCTCGTGGAACCGAACCAAGTGCGGCGAGGTGTAGACGTGAACCCGTTTGCCCGCGGCTTCGAGCGCGGCCCGTATGTAGGCGAGCACGGAACCCTTGGCGTTGGTGCCGGCGACATGCACGACCGGGGCGAGCTTGCGCTCGGGATTGCCCAGGCGTGCGAGCATGTCCTCCACCCGGTCGAGCTTGAGATCGATCAATTTCGGGTGGAGCGCCATCAGCCGTTCGAGAACGGCGTCGCTGGCAGGGGGGGTCACAGTTTTCTGTCGTCCACTTCGACGTCTGCGGCGCCTTCGGGCGAAAGCACTTCCACTTCAGGCCGCGCCAGCGCGTCCGGCTCGTCGCCGGCCGCAATTGCGTCGGCCGCGGCGATCCGGGCGGCATCGCCGTCCCTGCCGTTGCGGTTCATCAAAAGATCGATGACACGGACCAGCGCGTCGCGCAGGCCCGAACGCGGCACCACCATGTCGACCATGCCGTGGTCGAGCAGGTATTCGGCACGCTGGAAGCCTTCCGGCAGGGTTTCGCGGATGGTCTGCTCAATGACGCGCTGGCCGGCGAAGCCGATCACCGAACCGGGTTCGGCGATGGCGATATCGCCGAGCATGGCGAAGGACGCGGTGACACCGCCGGTGGTTGGATCGGTCAGCACCACGATATAGGGAAGCCCCGCCTGTTTGACTTCCTCGACGGCGACCGTCGTGCGCGCCATTTGCATCAAGGAGTGGATGCCCTCCTGCATGCGCGCGCCGCCGGAGGACGGCACCACCACAAGCGGCGCATGGCGGCTGACCGCCTCGCGCGCGGCGGTCAACAACCCGTCGCCGACGGCAAGGCCCATGGAGCCGCCCATGAAGGCGAAATCGAGCACCGCGACGACGACCGCATTGCCGCCCATGGTGCCAGTGGCGACCTTGAGCGCATCGTCGACACCGGTCTTGCTGCGCGCCTCCTTGAGGCGATCGGTGTAACGCTTGAGGTCGCGGAATTTAAGCGGGTCGGCCAGAACCTTCGGCAACGGGACCAGCTGGAACTTGCCGTCGTCGAACAGCAATTTCATGCGCTGGTCAGCGCCGAGACGCATGTGGTGGCCGCAGTGCTGGCAGACGTGCAGGTTCTTCTCGAGGTCGCGGTGGAAGATCATCTGCCCGCAGGCGACGCACTTGTGCCACAGGTTCTCCGGCACCTCTTTCTGGCCACCGACGAGTTCGCGTAGCTTGGGCCGAACGAAGTTCTTGAGCCAGTTCATGCGTTTCGCCTCTAGAGCCTCATTTGCGTGCGCCGCGCACGCCCTGGGCCAATTGTCCAACCAACTCTAACACCTTTTGGGCCAGGTCGGACATGGCCTTGCCGTTCTTGTCCAGGTTCTTGGCGACGACATCGACCAGGGCCGAGCCAACCACGGCGCCGTCGGCGATGCGTGCGATCTCGGCCGCCTGTTCGGGCGTGCGTATGCCGAACCCGACCGCCACTGGAAGCTTGGTGTGGCGCTTGATCCGCGCGACATGGCCGGCGACGTCCTTGGCGACGACCGACTTGGTGCCGGTGATACCGGTGATGGAAACGAAGTAGATGAAACCGGACGCATGCTCGACGACGCGGGGTACGCGCGCATCGTCGGTGGTCGGTGCTGCCAGGTAGATGAAATTGAGACCCGCCTCGATCGCCGGCAGGCAAAGTTCGCCTTCTTCCTCGGGCGGCAGATCGACCACGATCAGCCCATCGACACCTGCCGCGACGGCATCCTTCAGGAACGCGTCGACGCCATAGATGTAGATCGGGTTGTAGTAGCCCATCAGCACGATTGGCGTCGCATCGTCCTTCTTGCGGAAGGCGCGGACCATATCGAGGGTCTTCTTCAGGGTCATGCCGGCCTTGAGCGCGCGCAGCGAACTGGCCTGGATCGCCGGGCCGTCGGCCATGGGGTCAGAGAACGGCACGCCGAATTCGATCATGTCGGCGCCGGCGTCAGCGAGGCCGAGCAGGATTTCGAGCCCGGTATCGTAGTCGGGGTCGCCGGCGGTGATGAAGGCGCCGAGGGCCGCGCGGCCCTCCTTCTGCAAGGCTTCGAAGCGTTTCTCGATGCGTGTCGTCATTGGGCGGACATCTCCACGCCGAGGTGCTTGGCCACCGTGAAGATATCCTTGTCTCCGCGGCCGCACATGTTCATGACCAGGAGCGTGTCCTTGGAAAGCCCGGGCGCGATCTTGGCGACATGGGCGAGCGCATGGCTCGGCTCGAGCGCCGGGATGATGCCTTCCATCCGGGTGCAGAGCTGGAACGCGCCGAGCGCTTCCTTGTCGGTGATCGAGACGTACTCGACGCGGCCGGTGTCCTTTAGCCAAGAATGTTCAGGGCCGATGCCGGGATAGTCCAGGCCGGCGGAAATCGAATGGCCGTCGAGGATCTGGCCTTCCGGCGTCTGCAACAGATATGTGCGATTGCCATGCAGCACGCCCGGACGGCCGCCGGTCAGCGACGCGCAATGTTCGCCGGCCTCGAGGCCGTGACCGCCGGCTTCGACGCCGACGATGCGCACGCTCTCGTCGTCGAGGAACGGGTGGAACAGGCCCATGGCGTTGGAACCGCCCCCGAGGCAGGCGACCAACACGTCCGGAAGCCGGCCTTCGGCCTCCTGCATCTGTTCGCGCACCTCGTTACCGATGACGCATTGGAAATCACGCACCAGGGTCGGATAGGGATGCGGGCCGGCGACGGTGCCGATGATGTAGAAGGTGTCCTCGACGTTGGCGACCCAGTCACGAAGTGCTTCATTCATGGCGTCCTTGAGGGTGCCTGTGCCTGACGTCACCGGGCGCACCTCGGCGCCAAGTAGTTTCATGCGAAAGACGTTGGGCGCCTGGCGCTCGACGTCGGTGGCGCCCATGTAGACGATGCAGGGAAGCCCAAAAAGCGCACAGACCGTCGCGGTGGCGACGCCGTGCTGGCCGGCGCCGGTCTCGGCGATGATGCGGGTCTTGCCCATGCGCCGGGCCAGCAGGATCTGGCCGATGGTGTTGTTGATCTTGTGCGCGCCGGTGTGGTTGAGTTCGTCGCGCTTGAAATAGACCTTGGCACCGCCGAGATGCTCGGTCAGGCGCTTGGCGTAATAGAGCGGGCTCGGCCGGCCGACGTAATGCTTCATCAGGTAATGGAATTCCGCCCAGAAATCGTCGTCGGCGCGCGCCGCCGCGTAGGCCTTCTCGACGGCCAGAATCAGCGGCATCAAGGTCTCGGCCACATAGCGGCCGCCGTAGATGCCGAAATGCCCGTTTTCGTCCGCGCCGGTGCGGTAGCTGTTCAGCTTGGTCATGGCTGCTCCCCTGGGAAGAACCGATAAAATCGCAACGAACGGCGGAAATGCAAGCCTTTTCAGGCGTTGTTTCAGTTCCCCGCGGCGCGCGCGGCGGCAATGAAACGCCGGATCCTGTCGGCATCCTTGACGCCGGGTGCCGACTCGACACCGGAGGAAACGTCGACCGCCCGGGCTCCGCTGGCGTGAATGGCATCGGCCACGTTTTCCGGCGTCAATCCGCCGGCCAGGACCCAGGGTTTGGCCCATTTCTCGCCGGCGATCAGGCGCCAATCGAAGGCCAGCGCGTTGCCACCCGGCCGGGTCGCGCCCTTGGGCGGCTTGGCGTCGAACATCAGCCGATCGGCGACCGTTTCATACGCGCGGGCGTGGCGGACATCGGCGGCGGTGGAAATCGGCACCGCCTTCATCACTTCGAGGCCGATGTGGCGATGCACCTCGACCACGCGCTCCGGGCTCTCGTGGCCGTGCAGTTGCATGATATCGACGCCGACGGTCCCGGCGATCTCGGACAGCAGATCGTCACCGGAATCGACGCTGAGCGCCACCTTGAGCACGCCGGCCGGCACGCGCGCCGCCAGTTCAGCCGCCTTGGCCGGCGTCACCGATCGCGGCGACGGCGGAAAGAAGACGAAGCCGACCATGTCGGCACCGGCCTCGACGGCGGCGTCGACGTCTTCGGGGCGTGTCAGACCGCAAATCTTGACGGCGATGGTCATCGTTTCGGTGTTCCCAACGGAAATGCCGGCACCTTATGCCGCCGACGGGCCCGTCCGGTCAAGCCAACGGCGGCCGGGATGCGTCAGAAGCGGGCGAGGAAACCGGTCACGATCCGGTTGAATTCTTCCGGGCGTTCCATGTTGCAGAGATGCGCCGATGCCGGAATCACAGCAAGTTCCGAGCCCGCGATGCCGGCATGCAATACCTCGGCTGCTGCCACCGGGGTTCCCGGGTCGAGTTCACCCACCACAACCAGCGTCGGCACCTTGATCGAAGCCAGCAGTGCCTGGTGGTCCATGTCGCGGATCGCGGCACAACAGCCGGCGAAGCCTTCGACGGCGGTGGTGCGGATCATGTTCGCGACCTTTTCGGTCACTGCATTGCCCACAGGATTGTTGGGCTTGCGGAAGGGTTCCGTGAACCAGCGCCCGAGCGTCGCTTCGACGGCGGCGCCAAGCCCGACGGCGCGTGCCTGGGAGACGCGCTCCTCCCACAATTCACGCGGCGGCATCACGCAGGCGGTATCGCAAAGAATCAGCGAGATCAACTTGTCGGCGTGATTGGCGCCCAAGTACTGGCCGATCATACCACCCATGGAAAGCCCCATGAAATGCACGCGCTTCAGCCCGAGCGCCGTCATCAGCGCCGCCGCGTCCTCGCCGAGCATGGCCATGGTATATGGACCTGGCGGCACCGCGGACGCACCGTGGCCGCGCGTGTCGTAACGGAGCACGCGGAAACGTGGCGTCAGCGCCTCGATTTGCGGGTCCCACATGGTGTGGTTGGACATCAGGCTGTTCGACAGCATCAGCACCGGCGCATCTTCCGGGCCATCGAAGCGATAGGCCAATTCGGCGCCGTTGGCGGCAATCCGCTGGATCATTTTAGTCCCCCCTCCTGTTGCGGCCCTGGCGTCTACAGGCCCTGCAATTCCTCGCCGATGCGCTTGGCGGCGCCGACCGGATCGGCGGCGGCGGCGATCGGCCTGCCGATGACCAGGTAATCGGCGCCGAGTTTGACCGCTTCCGCCGGGGTCATCACCCGTTTCTGGTCGCCCTTGGCGGCCCAGGTCGGGCGGATGCCCGGCACCACCAGCTTGAAGTCGGGGCCGCAGGCGGCGCGGATCGCGATAATTTCATGCGCCGAACAGACGACGCCGTCGAGGCCGGCACCTTCCGCCAGCTTGGCCAGGCGGATGACCTGCTCGGCGGCGCTGCCCTGGACGCCGATTTGCGGCATGTCCTCATCACCGAGCGAGGTGAGCACCGTCACCGCGATCAAGAGCGGGCGCGGGCCTTCGCTCGTATTTGGCGCTTCGGCGACGGCGGCGGCGGCCGCCTTCATCATGGCGACACCGCCGGACGCGTGGACGTTGAGGATCATCGGCCCGAGCGCCATAGCGGAGCGGACGGCGCCCGCGACCGTGTTCGGGATGTCGTGGAACTTGAGGTCAAGGAATAGCGGCTGCCCGCCACCGGTAACGGCCTTGACGCCGGCCGGGCCGTTGGCGGTGAAGAATTCCTTGCCGAGCTTGATGCCGCCGACATGGCCTGAAAGCGTCATGGCCAGCGCCTTGGCGCTGTCCACGTCGGTCATGTCGAGGGCGACGAGGATACGTTCGCGTGGGTCCATGACGGTCCTTATAGACTCATGCCCGGGCGTAGACCAGTTCGGCGGCAGCCATGTCCTCGAGCGCCGTGCCGGCCGATTTAAACAGAGTGATGGTATCGCCATCGGGCCTGGGATCGTCGACCCGACCGGCGGCGAGATCGAACAGCGTGCCCTTGATATCGGCGAGGACGATGACGCCCCGCGCCATCGGTTCGCAAATCTCACCGGCGCTTTTGAGCGCGTCCGGCGTATCGACGAAAATGCGCGCGCGCATCAACGCGCGGTCGTCTGCCTCGCGCATTTCCGGCGTGAAAGCACCGACAAGGTCCAGGTGTTGGCCGGCGCTCAGCCACTCGCCGTCGATCAAGGGTTCTGTGGCGAGGGTCGCGCAGCTGACGATATCGGCGTCCCGAACCGCCACGGCGATATCGGGTTCGGCGCTGGCCGCAATGCCGCTGGCGGTGATGCGCTCGGCAAGCCGCGCCGCCTTGACCGGATCGCGCCCCCAGATGGTGACCACCTCGATCGGGCGCTGGGTCGCGTGCGCGGCAATGAGATGCGGCGCCAGCACGCCGGTACCGATAATGGCGAGGTGTTTCGAATCGGGCCGCGAAAGATATCGTGACGCCAGCGCCGAGGCGGCAGCCGTGCGTCTTGCTGTCAACTCGGCGCCGTCCATCAATGCCAGCAATTGCCCGGTCGCACGGTCCATCAACTGGTATCCCGCCTGCACCGCCGGCAGGCCCTTGCCGGCATTCTCGGGCGCCACGACGACGGTCTTGAGGCCGATGTGATCGACGCTCCACGCCGGCATCAGCAAGAGCGTGGAGTCGCGTCCGCCGACGACGGGCACGGTGTGGTGGTGGCGCGGTGGGATGGAGATGTCGCTTCTGAAGGCTGCGTCGATGGCGTCGATCAGGGATGCGTAATCGAGCCGCTGAGCGACGGCCGCGGCATCGAAGGTTTGCACGCTCAGGCTGCGTCGGCTGGTGGCAGGGCCGGCCGGTCGCCGCCACGGGGCGGTTGCGCGTCGGCTTTCAGGCGTTCGATCTCGCGGCGCGCGTTGCCGAGTTCGAGGCTCAACCGGTCGACACGCTGCGCTGCCTCGAGTGCGCGACGGCGCCGGGCCCCGCCGGCAAGCCAGGCCGCAACCCCGCCCCAGATCACGCCGAGCGCCAGAATGCCAATGACGACGGCAAACAGGCGAACCTCGGCGACACCGCCGAACGGCCAAAGATCGAGCTTTACGGTATGGCGGTTGACGACACAGAAAACGACGAGCGCGGCGCCCAACGGGACCAGAACGATCCAGGACAGAACCCGCATGATCAGCGGCTTGCGCAAGGCCGCACCTTTCCTCGTTTGTAGGTTACGGCCAATCGCGGCCGGTCCGGCCGGATCGCCATCAGCCGCCGGTATTGAGCTTCTCGCGAAGCTGCTTGCCGGTCTTGAAATAGGGAATGTACTTCTCCGCCACGTCGACGGCATCGCCGGTCCGCGGGTTGCGCCCGGTGCGCGCGCCGCGCGCCTTTACCGAAAACGCTCCGAAACCGCGCAATTCGACCCGGTCGCCGCGCGCCAGCGCAGCGGTGATCTCTTCAAAGATGGTGGAGACGATCCGCTCCACGTCGCGTTGATAGAGATGCGGATTTGCGGCCGCAAGACGCGCAATTAGCTCCGATTTGGTCATGCCACTCAAACCCCCTGGGCGACGGCTGTCGGCCTGTTGATTTTTATCTCTGCTTTTCCTCGCCCGCCCTTATGGACCGGCATTGCGTATTATTGGACCCCAGGTTGCCAAAGTGAAAGCACCCCGTCAAGTTTAAGTCGTTCAGAAAACAGTGCTTTTCCGACCAATCCGGAAACCATCCGGCGCCAGATTTCCTCGGGTGGCGGCTCGTGAATATTGCGTAACTCCAATTCCGTGCCGATTCCGCGGTTTTCCGCAAGCCATGCGCGTGCATCCCGCTCGCCGCCAATCGCATCGATCAGGCCCGCCATCAGCGCCTGGCGGCCGCTGAAGATGCGGCCATCGGAGATTTCGCGCGCGCGGGCCGCGTCCATGCCTCGCCGCTCGCGCACCATGTCGACGAACATCTGGTGCAGGTCGTTGATGACCAGTTCGGTCGTGCGCCTGGCGTCGGCGCTGAACCGTTCCATCGGATTGGGCTGCGCTTTCAGCGCTCCGCTCTTTACTGTCTCCGGCTTGATGCCGACCTTCTCCAGGAGCCCGGTGACGTCGGCGGTCTGCAGGATGACGCCGATCGCCGCCATATATGCAGCCGAAGTCACCGTATTGCCCATCACCGCGACCACCGGTTTCTTCTCCGCCACCTCGCGGATGCTGCGATAAAGCGTCTCGCCGCCGACGACGGAGCCGCCGGGGCTGTCGATGAACAATACCAGCGCCTTGACCTTGTCCGATTTGGCTGCCTCGGCGAGTGCCTCGTCGACGGATCGGTCGGTCAGGATCAGGCCGTCGATATCGAGCCTCGCGACATAATCCGAGAACGTGCTTTCGTCGAAACGGCCGAACCCGACGATAATGCCCGCGACCACGGCAACGACCGCAACCACGCGCCAAAAGATCAGGCGCCGCTTGAGGCGGCGCCTGTCTACCAGCGAGTCAGCGTCGGAATACATCCATGGCCTCCAGGGCTGGAAGGCCCGTCACCGGATCGCAATCCGATCCGGTGACGGGCGCGACGATCAAGCTTCGGTGTCGGCGTCAGCCTCGTCGGCTTCTTCGCCGTCTTTCTTCGCCGTCTTTTTCTTGGCTGCCTTCTTGGACTTCTTGTCCTCGGCGTCCTGTTCGGCCTGCTTTTCCGCGATGGCCGCACCCAGGATGTCGCCCAGGGACGCGCCGGCGTCGGTGGAGCCGTAGGTGGCCATAGCCTCCTTTTCCTCCTCGACTTCGCGCGCCTTGATCGAAAGCGTCAGGCGGCGACCGGCCTTGTCGAGCTGGGTGATCTTGGCATCGACTTTTTCACCCTTGGCGAAACGGTCGGGCCGCTGCTCGGAGCGGTCGCGGCTGAGTTCGGACTTGCGGATGAAGCCGGGAACGCTGTCGTTGACCCGAACCTCGATGCCGTTGTCCATGACTTCGTGCACGGTGCAGGTGACGACCGCGCCCTTCTTGAGGCCGTCGAGCGCGCCGCCGACCGGATCGTCGCCGAGCTGCTTGATGCCGAGCGAGATGCGTTCCTTCTCGACGTCGACGTCGAGGACCTTCGCCTTCACAACATCGCCCTTCTTGAAATCGGCCAAGGCTTCTTCGCCGCTCTTCTCCCAGCTCAGGTCCGAGAGATGGGCCATGCCGTCGATGTCGCCATCGAGGCCGATGAACAGGCCGAATTCGGTGATGTTCTTGATCTCGCCCTCGACCACGGCATCGACCGGGAACTTGGTGACGAAGGATTCCCACGGATTGTCCATGCACTGCTTGAGGCCGAGCGAGATGCGGCGCTTTTCGGAGTCGGTATCCAGCACCATCACCTCAACCTCCTGCGAGGTGGAGACGATCTTGCCCGGATGCACGTTCTTCTTGGTCCAGCTCATCTCGGAGACGTGCACCAAGCCTTCGACGCCCGGCTCCAACTCCACGAAGGCGCCGTAGTCGGTGATGTTGGTGACACGGCCGGTGAATTTGGCACTGACCGGGTACTTCGACGCGACGCCGTCCCACGGATCGGCCTCGAGCTGCTTCATACCGAGCGAGATGCGCTGGGTATCGGGGTTGAAGCGGATGACCTGGACCTTGACGGTCTCGCCGATCTGGAGCGCTTCGGACGGATGGTCGATACGCTTCCAGGCGATGTCGGTGACGTGCAGCAGGCCATCGACGCCACCCAAGTCGATGAACGCGCCGTAATCGGTGATGTTCTTGACCACGCCGTCGAGCACCTGGCCCTCGGAGA
>JAYOXJ010000041.1:10338-16758 GCA_038152725.1 Rhodospirillaceae bacterium | reverse complement strand
ACGAGCGCAGGTTCGACGTCGTGGGTAAGCGCATTGCGATCGGTGACATCCACGGGCCGCCCGGCGGTCGTAGTCTCCTTGGTGGCGCGATCTTCACTTCGCTTGTCTGCAGCCAACCTTTCCTTGGCAACCGACGTTCCGGAATTCGGCATGTCCTGACTCCTTTTGTCGTGGTGTTGGCAAAGAACGGGCGTCTGGGCCGCCGGGACGAAGTCCGGGGCGCAGGTTGATCAGTCGACCAGCGCGAGGTTCGTAGCAGACGACTTACCGTCGCGGCCGGCTTCGATCTCATAGGAGACTTTCTGACCTTCGCTAAGCGTGCGAAGTCCGGCGCGCTCCAGGGCCGAGATGTGGACGAAAGTGTCCTTGCTGCCGTCTTCCGGCTGGATGAAACCAAATCCCTTAGTCGGGTTGAACCACTTAACAGTACCATTAGCCATAGTAAATTCCTCTAACAGGCGTTTGCGTCCGCATCGCACACCATGTACGGCGCGGCGGATATCACGATCACATTGTCAGGGGCTAACTAAGCTAAGCGGCGTACCGGTCGGTCCAGGTATCACCAAACGAATGTAACGCGTATGCGCCACATATAGACGATGCCGGTAACGTGTCAATGGTCGCGGGCGGCGGCGGCGGCGCGCTGACCGTCGCGGCCGCGGGCGCGCAAGGGCATGATAATCGCCTTTAAATCAGCGGCTTGGCTGAGAAAAAGGGGAAAATATTTCTCAAAACTGGCATGAAAAATAATGTAAAAATATTTTTTTATTTGCACGTTTTTAATAAATGCGGCGGATTTCAGAATGAAAATAAAATAATAAACATTGCATGAAATTCAGGATTCTTTATAGTCGACAAACGCAAGGAAGTCGCGGCAGCACTCCTGTGTTTCCGCCCCGGCGGTCGATCAAGTTTTCTTCTTCGACAATTTCAAGCTTTCTCGGAGACCCGTTGTGTTCGGCGATGGATCGCCGTTTGCCGGGAGATCGACCGGCGGAAAGTCCCGCGGATTGCCGCAAGCCGGTAACGACACCCATCCGGATCGAACTGGCGCAAAAACCGAACGCGCATGTCGCTTCGACCGATTTAATAAACTCCGACGGCAAAACCGCCGATCTGGATGGCGGAACTCTATAAGCGCTCGCGTGGTGCGAATTCTCACAGAACAAGGAGGACCGTTGACGTGAAAACGGCACAGTCGAGAGCGGAGTCGATGTTTCGGGCTTCGCAGAAGAAAGACGACCGATTTCTCAAAGAAAAAGAGAGGGATCGGCAGGAAAAGGCCGAAAAGCTGGCTCGTCTCCGCGCCCAGAGAATGGCGAAAGAAAATGCCGATCGCGACTGAACCGAGGACCGTCGATCCGGACGCACGATCGTGTCGGCCAAAGCGAATTTTCGTCGAGATTCATCGTCTCGGCCTCGGCGCCGACGCGACACTTGCCCGCGCATGCTGCCATGAATGAAGACCCGGAAGCTGACGGTCACATCACGCGGCCGGCGGACGATCAAAGAAAGCATCGGAACTGTCTGCGGTGCGGGATCGAATTTGAGAGCGGATGGAGCGGCGAACGCATTTGCGAGAAATGCAAGAAGTCGCACGAATGGCGGGCCGGGTTATCACGGAACCAGGAATTTGTGGATTAGCCACGCCGCCGCGCTCGCAACCCACCGCAGCATCGATGGGTTCGACCATCGAAATCCATTTGGAAGGAAAGCGATATGACGTCAACGTCGAATCCCGCCTCTTGGCGGCATCAAGGTTTCGGTGCCGGATGGCGGTTGCGGTGCGTTTCGGCATCTCGCCGAGCGTTCATCCTCCTGGCATTCGCGTTCGTAGGCATGCCGTTTTTCGTGGCCGATGCAATGGCCGGCGAAAGCAATCCTCCCGCCAACGCCCGCGCGAAAAGCTACGGTGGAGGTTGGGAGTGCAACCGCGGCTACCGTGAAAAAAATGGCGCCTGTATCGCCATAAGGATTCCAACGAATGCTTTCGCTACCAATGTCTCCTATGGACGCGGATGGGAATGCCGCCGCGGGTTCCGCGAAACACAAGGTGCTTGCGAGGCAATCGATGTTCCCAAAAACGCTTATCTCGACTCTTATGGAAGTGACTGGACCTGCGAGCGCGGATATCGCAAGGGCGAAGGCGTCTGCACCGAGATCAAGGTCCCGAAAAACGGCTATCTGAGCGAAAGGAGCTATGGGCGCGGTTGGGAATGCAGCCGCGGATTTCGCGAGGATGGCGATCTGTGTGTGGAGGTGCGAGTCCCCGCGAACGCGTACTTCGTTGATGCGTCCTATGGCAAGGGATGGAAATGCCAGCGTGGTTTCGCGCCGTCAGGCGACAGTTGCGTGAAGATTTCAGTGCCGGCGAACGCCCATCTTGACCACAGCGGCAACGATTGGGAATGCGACCGGACGTTCACTAAAAAGGGGGACCGTTGCGATATGCGGCAATGAGCAGGGCTTCGCAAAAGGAAAGCAACACGATAACAACGATGACGCTCGGCTCCCGATATCGGTAAACGACCTGATAGTCTTTCATCCGTCATACAGCCTAGCCCGTCCTGTTCATCCCCCAGTTTCGCCATTCGAAACGCAGGCTTTCCGCCCGCCCCGCCCTATTGCCTTGCACGCCCGCGCGGCTTACCGTTTCGGCCTGCCTTTAGCGATGGGGACTTAGGGGAAAGTCATGAACATCAAGGTTATGCCGGCGACGCCGATCCTGGGCGCCGAGGTCGCGGGCGTCGATCTCTCGAAGCCGCTCGACGACGCCACCTTCCGTGCCATCAACGATGCCTTCGTCAAGCATTCGGTGATCTGCATCCGCGACCAGAACCTGACGCCGGAACAGCTGGTATCGTTCTCAAAGCGCTTCGGCCCGTTGATGGTGCACGTGCTGAAGGAAGCGCTGCTCGAAGGCCACCCGGAAATCTACCGGCTTTCCAACAAGAAGGTCGACGGCAAGGCGCAAGGCCGTCCCAACGCCGGCCAGTACTGGCATTCCGATCTCACCTACGAACCGGTGCCGTCGCTAGGCTCGGTGATGTACGGCCTGGAGGTGCCCGACTACGGCGGCGACACGCTGTTCGCCTCGACCGCGCACGCCTTCGACACGCTGTCGAAACCGATGCAGGAATTCCTCGAAGGGCTGACGGCGGAGCATCTCTTCGCGCACGCGTTTCGCGGCGGCACCAACCCGGCCGCGCGCGCCGGCGACCCGCTGCACGAACGCCCGGCGGTCGAGCATCCGGTCGTCCGCGTGCACCCGGAGAGCGGCCGCAAATGCATCTTCGTCAACGACGGCTTCACGGTGCGCATCAAGGGTGTGACGCCGGCCGAGAGTACCGCGCTGATGGCCTTCCTGAACGCGCACATGACGCGCGCCGAAGTCGTCTACCGCCACCACTGGCGCACAGGCGACGTCATCATCTGGGACAACCGCGCGCTGGTGCATCGCGGGGTCGGCGACTACGACGAGACAAAAACCCGCCACATGTACCGCACCACCATCGCCGATCAGGCCGCCCAAGCCGCGCAAGCGGCAGAGTAAACCAAGAGGCCGCGCAAGCGGCGGAATAGGTTCAACGCGAGCATCCTAAGGCGCACTCAGGCCACCGGGCATTGACATCACGGACCCTGCGTGTATCCAACGATATCCGCAGAAAACCGCGAGCGCCCTTCGATGCAAGCCGCCGTCCTTCCGGTCACGCCGTTCCAGCAGAACTGCACCTTGATGTGGGACGAGGAGTCCATGCAGGGCGCGGTGATCGATCCCGGCGGCGAGGTCGACCGCCTGATCGAGGTCGCCGCCGACCAGGGCATCGAACTGGTCAAGATCCTGGTCACCCACGGCCACATCGACCATGCCGGCGGCGTCGCCGAACTGGCCGAGCGGCTGAACCTCCCCATCGAGGGCCCGCACGAGGACGATCTCTTCTGGATCGAGGGCCTGGAGGAACAGGGCCAACGCTTCGGCATCGGCGACGGCAAGGCCAGGCCGTTCACGCCGACGCGCTGGCTCAAGGGCGGCGACAAGGTTTCGTTCGGCAACATCGAACTCGACGTGCGCCACTGCCCCGGCCACACGCCCGGTCATGTCATCTTCTTCCACCCGGAACTGCGCCTCGCGCAGGTCGGCGATGTGCTGTTCCAGGGCTCCATCGGGCGCACCGATTTTCCGCGCGGCGACCACGCCACGCTGCTGAAGTCGATCCGCGAACAGCTCTGGCCGCTCGGCGACGACGTCACCTTCATCCCCGGTCACGGCCCGACCTCGACCTTCGGCGCCGAACGCCGCACCAACCCCTTCGTCGCGGACCGGTAACGGCGATGTACGTGGACCCCAAGAAGGTCGGCGACGAGGGCATCGTCATCTACGACGCGGACCTGCAGTGGCGCCAGATCCTGACGCGTGAGCTTCACGTCGCCGGCTTCGCCCACGTCACCCAGACCGCCACCGCCAAGGAGGCGCTGCAGGCGATCCGCGACAGCGCCGCCGGCGCCATCATCACCCAGCACGACCTCGACCTGATCGCCTTCCTGCGCACGCACAAGGCCAGCCCCAACCGCGACATCGTCATCATCCTGGTCACCGCAGAGCTGGCCGCCGCCGACATCATTGCCGGGCGCGACAGCGGCGTCACCGAGATCGTCGCCAAGCCGGCCTCCGTCGATCAGGTGATCAAGCACCTCTACGAGGCGCTGACCCACCCGCGCCGCTTCATCGACGCCAAATCCTACCACGGCCCCGACCGCCGCCGGCACCTGCGCGACTACGACAAGCCCGAACGGCGCGGCGGCGGTAAGGCAGCGGTCAGCGACGACACGTAAAGATGTCTTCAGCGATTCGAGAGATGGAAATCCTCACGGGGACCGAAACGTGAGTACCGAAGTGCCCATGCCGCACATCCTGGTCGTCGAGGACGACGACCTTTCCCAGCGGTTCGTCACCTATCACCTAGAGCACGCCAGCTTTCGGGTCACGGCGGTGACCGACGGTGCCGAAATGATGGCGGCGCTCGAGAGCGAGGCCATCGACCTCGTGCTGCTCGACCTGGGTCTCCCCGACGGCGACGGGCTCAGCCGCGCCCAGCAGGTGCGCAATCGCTCCAGCGTGCCCATCGTCGTGTTGACCGCGCGCAAGGGCGAGGACGACCGCCTGATGGCGCTCAGCCTGGGCGCCGACGACTACCTGACCAAGCCCTGCGACCCGCGCGAGCTTTTGCTCCGCATCTGCAACGTGCTGGCGCGGGGCGGCGTGCCCTGTGCCCCGATCCGCCCGGTTCAGATCGAGACCCCGAAGCCGACCATGGAAGCGGGCCGGCGGAACGCCGCCAGTTCGTCGACCGTCGGCGCAGGTCGCGGCCCTGGAAGACCGCGTTCACCGTCGCCGGCATCGCCATCGCCGTCGCTATTGCCGCCGGTGTCGCCCAGACCATGTGGTGGTACAAGTCGGGTCCGGCGACGTCGCCCTCGTCGGAGACCAAACCGGCGAGCGCGCCCTTGCCGCCGGCCGCCGACATCTCCGCCCCTGCCCCGGCTCCGGCGTCTGGCGCTGCGCCGGCACCCGCCGCTTCCGCCGAACGCCAGCCGACGCCGGAGGAATAGCGACTGGCGGTCACCGTCACCGCGCAACCCCGCGACACGGCGGTGCCGGCACCGTCGGCTCCGGCGCCGAGCGGCTCAAACGTCCAACAGGAAGACGGCTACGCCACGGCGGCGCGCAGTTACGCCTGGGTGCTGCAGAGCAAATGTCCGCAGTTGCCCAAGGGCGACCAGTGGCAGATCACCAAGCACACCGACCTGGTGCGCTACGTCAACCGCCAGCACGCCGGCGACTGGCAGCCCTATATCTCGCAGTGGGTCGACCGGCTGGCGCAGCTGCAGGCGATCTACGCGCGCGGATCGGGGATCAAGCTGGGGTCAGGCGAAGTGCTGAGCGGCGACAAGCTGCGCGACTACATCGACCAGACGCAGAAACGCCTCGACGTGACACTCTGTCTCGCGCGCGAAGCCGCCGACTTTGCTCACAAGAAGAACCTGAACCAGCGCTGAGACGGGCCGGCCCAACTCCCGATTTGGTCGCGTCCGTAGGTCAGCCGGTTTTCCGCTGCAATTCTTCGAAAGAAACGATTTCCCCCGCGATGGCGCTGGCGGCGACCGTAATGGGGCTTGCCAGCCACACCTTTCCGGGACCGGAGCGGCCGGGGAAATTCCGATTGATGGCGCTGATGGTGACCTGATCGGCGGTCACGGACAGCCCCGGCCCGCATCCCGCGCAGGCACCGCAGGCCGGGTTCAGGAGTTCCGCACCAACCTTTTCGAAGGCGTCCATGTAGCCGCGTTCGCGGCAATAATCCCGCACCGCGGTGGTGCCGAATTGCAGGTACAGCTTGACGCCTGACGGCACCTTGAGGT
>JAYOXJ010000041.1:439-10328 GCA_038152725.1 Rhodospirillaceae bacterium | reverse complement strand
CCGCCGCCCACTTCAGGACCCGATGATAGCCGTCGAAGTCCTCGCGCTTGCCGGCGGTACACGACCCGCCGTAGGCGATCTGGATATTGACCGCTTGATCGAGATTTGAAATCGGCACGCCATTGCCGGGGTCGCCTGGGAGCGCCAGCATCGGCGACAAACGGCTGCAATCGATCTTGATTTCGTGGGCGTACGCGGCGCCGGGATCGCTCGTCATCCACGCCTCGATGGCGACGTCGATCCCCCGCCGTTCCTTGAGGAAACGCCGCGTTTCTTCATCGGGGATGAAGATGCCGGTGAGGCCGCCCATCTCGGCGGTCATGTTGGTCAGGGTCGCGCGTTCGTCGGTCGAAAGTTTCGCGGCGGCCGGGCCGGAAAACTCGAACACGCGGCCGATGCCGCCGCCGTCGCGGACGAACCGCTCCGCCAGGATATGGAGCACGATATCCTTGGCCATGACGCCGGACGGAATGCTTCCCGAAAGCTCGACGCGAATGACTTCCGGCACCTTCAGCCGCGTCAGTCCGGTCATCAGTCCGTTCGCCATCTCGGTGCTGCCGATGCCGTAGGCAAAGCAGCCGAGCGCGCCGCAGTACGGGGTGTGCGAGTCCGTTCCCGCCGCAAGCTGGCCGGGCAGCACGTAATGCTCGGCCATCATGGCGTGCGAGATGCCCTCGGACCCCTCTTCGTCTTTCAGATAGCCGTGATCGCGAATCCTGTTGGGGCCGACAAAAGCACGATGGCCGTCGGACATTCGGCGGATGCCCGGCATCCTGTCACCCCTGGCGTTCACTTCCGGCCGGTGCGCGTAGGAGTAATGGTCCTCGAACGAGACCACGCTGGCGGGATCGAAAAACGCGAGGTCGTCGCCATAGGCCTCTTTCAGCATGTGGCCGCACATGGCCGTGTAGATATCGTGGAAGTAACGCCAGGCCGGGCGCACGAACCCGGCAGAACCGGGCGCCAGGTCCCATGGCCGGCCCTCGATCTCAACGGCGTGACGCACGATGATCTTTTCGGCGAATGTCAGGGGCTTAGCGTTGGCGTATCGGCCTTGCGGCAGCATCGTCGCCGAGGGTGCCACCGCCCGGCCATATCCCAGCAAGCCGCCCGCACGAAGGATCGCCGCCGCCTGGTCGTCCCGGCCCGCCAGCAATTCGTCGAGTTCGATCGCCTCGCCCGACCGGATACGTTCGATCAGGCCGAAATCGCTCGAGGTGAACAGTCCCAGATTGTCCGCGTTCTGGCGATAGAGGCGCTCGAAGCTCTCGGCGATGATCAACTTGATGCCGGCACGCACCTCGGCGAGCGGGCTGTGCTCCCGGGAAGACCCCTTGCCGTAGCGCCCGCCGCCGACGATCACCGCAAAGCCGCCATCGGCGATGGCGCCCATGGCAATCGGGGTCTTGCCCCGGGTCTCGAAACCGGTATGGGCGTAGCGCGCGATCTCGTCGTCGTAATGGACCAGGGTCGGAATCGGCGTGATCTCGTCGGTCGAGACGTCGTTCCTGAGCGGGCGCGCCGCTTCGACCGACAGATCATGGCCTGCGAACTGCCTTGCCAGTTTCGCCGGATCGTCGGACAGAAACAGAATCCGGCCGTGAAATTCGATCGAGGTCATGGTGCCAACGCGGCTGCTGAATACCAACGGAACGTCAGTATACCCCGGATCGCTGGCCACATAAGGCAGAAGTCGGCACCGGGGTCGTCCGGTTCAGTCCTTGCGCGTACGGCTGGCGAAGCGGCCGAGGCGCTCGACCGGCTCGTCGGTCTCGAAGGCCGAACCGAAGGTCTCGATGCTTTCCTCGGCGCCGGTGTCGGGCGGCACTTGTTCCCAATAGCGCATCAGCTGCTTTTGCAGCTGCACCGCCACCGGCCCGGCGCGGCAGATATCGGCGACGACGCGCTCGACCGCGTCATCCAGTTGATCCGGCGCCACCACCTCCTCGACGAAGCCCCACGCGAGCGCGCGCTCGGCGTCGATGACCGCGCCGGTGAGCACCAGCCGGGCCGCGCGGCCGCGTCCCCTCAGGCCCGGCAGCAGCGATGCCTCGATCACCGACGGCAGGCCGACCTGCACCTCGGGCATGCCGAACTTGGCATTTGTCGACGCGACGCGGAGATCGCAGGCCGCCGCCAGTTCCATGCCGCCACCCAGGCAATAGCCGCCGACGGCGGCGATCACCGGCACCGGCAGGTTGCGCACCGCCAGCATCACCGAATGCAACCGGTGAATGAATACCGCCGCCATGCGCGGCGACTTGAGCGCCGCCATCTCGCCGATGTCGGCACCGCCGACCCAGGCCTTGCCGCCGGCACCGGTCAGGATCACGGCACGCAGCTCTCCGTCCTCGGCGAGCGCCTTGAAGGTCTCGATGAAGCGCCCCATCATGTCGGCGTTGAGCGCGTTCAGCTTGTCGGGGCGGTCGATAGTGACGCGTGCAACGCGTGCGTCCTCGATGGTGAGATATTCGCTCAGGATGTCCGCCATCGTATCCTCTTGAAATAGCCTGTTAACACGGTTCCGGAAAGCAAAACGGGAGCCATAAGGCTCCCGCTTGAAACCTGGTCTGGACCAATCCTAGTTAGTTTTTCTTGGTCAGAAAGAGCAATCCCAAAAGCCCGATGCCACAACCGGCGACCAGCGCTGAAATGAGATATACGTTCATCACCATCTCCTATTGAACTGACTTCTTTATTCGAGCCCGGGTGTCACCCCACGTTCACGCCTGACCCACTTCCCTCATGTCGCCGCGAATGCGGAAATTCGACGGCTAAATGTTAGGGACGGATTCTGAACCATTGCTGACGCGGTTCAACCGGAGATGTCATGATTCGCGAAACGAATCGGGGAAATCGTGTGAATAACTATGAATTTCACGTTTCGGCAGGCCTTTGGTTGGTGTCCGAAAGGCCATGTCGACACGATTCCGGCCGACGATTCGCGGAATTATCCACAATCTATCTTCTGGCCATACCCTGGCCATATTCGCGCGCGACAGAACCGACGGATCGGGTTATACCGAAAAGCGAAATGACCCTGATTACCGATACCCCCACCCTCGCCGCCTTCTGCAAATCCGTCGCCAGCGCCGAATTCGTCGCCGTCGACACCGAGTTCATGCGCGAGAGCACCTATTGGCCGGTGCTTTGCCTGGTCCAGGTCGCGGGCCCGGACGATCATGCCGCCATCGATCCGCTGGCCGAGGGCATCGACCTGAGCCCGTTATACGAGCTTCTCGCCGACACACGGGTGTTGAAGGTCCTGCATGCCGCCCGCCAGGATCTGGAGATTTTCCTGCATTTGACCGGCAGCGTGCCGGCGCCGGTGTTCGACACCCAGATCGCCGCCATGGTCTGCGGCTTCGGCGACTCGGTCGGTTACGATCATCTCGTCTCGAAACTGACAAAGGTGCACCTCGACAAGGGCCCGCGCTTCACCGACTGGTCGCTCAGGCCGTTGAGCAAGCGCCAGATCGACTACGCGCTCGCCGACGTCACCCATCTGCGCCCGGCCTACGAGAAGCTAGTGACCCGCCTAGACCGCGAGGATCGGCGCTCATGGATCGAGGAGGAAATGGCGGTGCTGGCCGAGCCCTCGACCTATATTCCCGATCCGATGACGGCCTACGAACGGATCAAGACACGCGGCAGTGGCGGACGCTTCCTCAGCGTGCTGCGCGAGTTGGCGGCCTGGCGCGAACTCGAAGCACGGCGGCGCGACGTGCCGCGCAACCGCGTGCTACGCGACGAAACGCTGGCCGAGATCGCCCATCACACGCCGAAGACGGCGGATGCCCTGGCCAAGTCGCGCGGGCTCGGCGCCAAGGCGGCGCAGGGGCCCATGGGCGAACAGATCCTCGCCGCCATCGAACGCGGCCTGGCCGCACCTGAGAAGGATTGGCCGCAGCTTCCGACGCGGCCGGAACTGCCGCGCGGCATCGGCCCGGTTTCCGATCTTTTGAAAGTGCTGTTAAAGAAGGTCTCCGAGGAAACCAACGTCGCCGGCCGGCTGATCGCCAACAGCGCCGACGTGGAACTGATCGCCGGCCACGGCGACAAAGCCGGCGTGGCCGCGCTCAAGGGCTGGCGGCGGAAGATTTTCGGCGAGGACGCGCTGAAGCTTCGGGCCGGCGAACTGGCGCTCGCCATCAACGGCACCGATCTGGTCATCGAAAAACGCGGCTAAAGTCGGCCGATCACCCTCAGGCGATCCGCCCCTTCTTGCCGAGGCTGGAGGCCAACTGACTCAGCCGGCGCTCGACCGCTTCGCTGATGAAAATGTCGCGGCCGTCATCGTCCTTGATGTTCTTGCCGGCGTGTTCGGGCAGTACCAGAACGATCTCGTTGTCGGAGACCTCGAAGCGCGTGGTCGTCAGCAATCCGGGCGCGGAGCCGGACAGGTTGTGGGCGAGACGCAGCGCGCGGCCGACCGATTCCGCGATGCCGATTTCGTTGTCGGCGAGCAATGAGCGTACCGGCGAAATCACCGGATTGTTGGCGTCGCCCTTGTAGCGAACGAAGACGGTGAGCGCGAGCAGCACCCGGTCATGGTGGGTAAGCCCGGCGAAGGGCATGCGCAGCACGCGCAGGAAGGCGTGTTCGGCACGATAATCGGGGTGTTCGCTCCAGCCGATATCGCTCAGCATGCAGGCCGCCATGCGCACCCGGCTGATGGCGTCGCGCCGCGTTGGAAATAAGGGCGCCATCCAGTCGTAGATTTCCTCGCCGGAAATGGCGAAGCGCCCGGTACGTTCCGCCATGCGCGCGCAGCCGGCGAGCAGCGGGTCCTGGCCACGGATCTGTTTCGGCAGCATTTCGATCATCTGGCCTTCGCGCATGCCGAAACCGGAGAACACCAGATCTTTCGGCTCGCAGGCGGCGAGCAGGCCCTCGACTACGGAAGCGGCGAACGGCAGTGTGCGTTGGCGGCTCGACGAAATACCCTGGATCTGGCTGATGGAGTCGGGGCCGGCCTGGGCGAGAATGCCGCTCAGGCGCCGCGCCTCGCCGCCCTTGATCGAGAAACCGTCGATCACATGCAGCGGATAGGACATCTGGTCGATGAAGACGCGGGCCAACGACCGGCACGAGCCGCCGGTCAGGTAGAGCGTGCGCCCCCGGACGACGTTCAGCCAATCGACGGTGGAGAGATGCTTGCCGACCAGCTTGCGCGCGGCATCGCGCGAGCCGCCCGACATTTCACGTAGCCGCAAGTGGCCGAGCGGCGTCGAGTGACTGCGCGCGAAGGCACCTTTGTTGACCTCCATGAAATCGCAGCTGCCGCCGCCGAGATCGGCCAGCAGGCCGTCGGCGTCGGGGCTGCCGCTGAGCGCGCCAATGGCCGAGAGCCGCGCCTCCTCGTTGCCGGTGACGACCCTAACCTTGACGCCGAAAATATCGTCGATCTGCGAGACGAAATCCGGCCCGTCGATGGCCTCGCGCACGGCCGCCGTGGCGACCAGCGCCAGGCTTTCGACGTTCATGGTCTTAGATAGCAGGTTGAAGCGCTTGAGGCTGCGGATCGCCTCCTTGACGCCGTCAGGGTAGAGCTTGCCGGTCTCGGCCATGCCGCGCACCAGCCCGCATTCGGCCTTTTCGTTGAAGATCGGAATCGGCAGACGCGTCGGCGCGTCGTAGACGACGAGGCGCACCGTGTTGGACCCGATATCGACGACCCCGACGCGGCCGGGGGTGGGCGCCGAAAGGTCGGGCATCCATTTCGCGGCAGTCTCAGCTGTCATGATTGTCCCGGTTTGCCAAAGCGCGCGCGGTCGGGCCAAAGAATAGCCCGAACTTGCGTCAGAGTCATGAATAAGCGGACCGCAGCCCTGCTCACATGGTGCTTCGGAAGGCGCCGCCGTCCATCAGGAAATTCTGGCCGGTCATGTAGCCCGCCTGCTGCGAGCAGATGAAGGCGCACATCTCGCCGAACTCGAAGGACGTGCCGAACCGCCCGGACGGGTTGTCGGCCGCCCGCTTTGCCGCCATTTCCTCCTCGGTGATACTGTGTTTCTGGGCATGCACCTTGAAGTTGGAGCGCAGCCGGTCGGTATCGAACGGCCCCGGCAGGATGTTGTTGATGGTGACGTTGTGGCGCACGGTCTCGCGCGCCAGGCCGGCGACGAAACCGGTCAGGCCGGCGCGGGCACCGTTGGAAAGGCCGAGAATGTCGATCGGCGACTTCACCGCGGCCGAGGTGATGTTGACGATGCGGCCGAACTTGCGCTCGATCATACCGTCGACGACCGCCTTGATCAGGAAGATCGGGGTCAGCATGTTGGCGTCGACCGCTTTGATCCAGGCGGCGCGGTCCCAGTCGCGGAAATTGCCCGGCGGCGGGCCACCGGCGTTGTTGACCAGGATATCGGGGCTCGGGCAGGCGTCGAGCACGGCCTTGCGGCCGGCTTCCGACGTGATGTCACAGGCAACCGCCGTGACCTTGCCACCGCTGAGCTTGTTGATCGCCGCTGCCGTCTCGTTGAGCGGGCCTTCGGAACGCGCACAGATGGTAACGTCGACGCCCTCGCGCGCCAGCGATTCGGCGCAACCGCGGCCCAATCCCTTACTCGCCGCACAGACGATGGCCTTCTTGCCGGCAATACCCAAATCCATGATGTTAGTCCTCGTCCCGGTTGCTGATTTTAACCATGTTACGGGCCGATATAGGCCACGCTCGGCTGCAGGCGTCAAGCGCCCCCTTCCCCATCCGGATCCGTCGCATCGAGCACCCGGCGCGCCAGCGGCACGGTAATCTCGCGCCGTTCCGCAAGGGCGCTCCGATCCAAGCGTTCGACCAGTTCGCCGGCGGCGGCGAACGAGCGTTCCATGCGGGTCAGCGCATAGTCGATCACCGCCTTGCCGACGCGAAGCTGGCGGTCGGCGAACAATTTCACCAGCACCGCCGCCAACAACTCGTCGCCGGGCGCACCGATGCCGACGGCGCCGGCGGCATTCAGGCGCGAACGTAAATCGGCGAGTTTGACTCCCCAATGCGCGGGCGGATCACGCTCGATCAGAAGCAGGCTACCGCGACGCTCCACCAGCGAGTTGTAGAAATGCAAAAGCGCTTCCTCGCCGGCCTCGGCAAGGATCGCCGCGACGCCGTCGATGACCCAGGCGTCGGTCGCGCCGGGCCCGGAAATGACGGTCTTGGCACCGGCGATGCCGGCGCCGGACTTCTCGCGGAAGACACAGGCCAAGTGACTTTTCCCCGAACCCGCCGGGCCATGCAGCGCCAGCGCCGGTCCCGGCCATTCGGGCCAGCGGTCGATCCAGCCGACAGCCGCGGCATTGCTCTCGGCAACCAGGAAATCCGCCATTCCCGACGCGGAACGGTGTTCGAAATCGAGGGCGAGCTGTTCGGCGCGGCTCACGGGTCAGGATTCCGGGCGGCCACCGTGATAGAGCGGGCTTTCCAGATAGCGCTTGATGGCGAACCGAGACAGCACGCCGATCACGGCGGCGACGGGCACGGCGAGCAAAATTCCGGTGAACCCGAACAACGCGCCGCCGGCCATCAATGCGAAGATGATCCAGACCGGATGCAGTCCGACCTTGTCGCCAACCAGCCTCGGCGTCAGCACATAGCTCTCCAGCGTCTGGCCGAACAGGAAGATGCCGGCGACGGTTGCGATGGTGATAAAGTCGTCGAATTGGAACAGCGCGATGCCGACACCGATAGTCAGGCCGGTCGCCGCACCGAGGTACGGAATGAACGAGATCAATCCCGCACCGAGCCCCACCAACAGCCCCGACTTGAGCCCGACGATCGAAAGACCGATGCCGTAGACCAAAGCCAGCACCAGACAGACCGTGGCCTGGCCGCGCACGAAGGCGGCGAGTGTGAGGTCGATCTCGCCCAGTTGATCGCGGATCGTCGGGCGTGCACCCAGCGGCAGCCACGAATCGATCTTTGCGGTGATCAGGTCCCAGTCACGGAGCAGGTAGAAGGCGACGACCGGCGTCACAACCACGAGCGAGATCATGTTGAACAGCGCCACGCCGCCCGACCAGACGCTGGCCAGCATGCCGGTCACCCAGCTTGCCACCTTGCCGGCGATGTTGCCGACGCTGGTCTTGATCTCGGCCATGGTGTCCGGCGGCAGGCCGGCCAGAAATTCACGCAGGATCGGCTCGATCGATTGGCGCGCCGCATCGACCATGCCCGGCAGCAGAATGGCGAGATCGACGATCTGGCGTTGCAGCATGGGGAACAGCAGCGTGATGACGCCCGCACCGCAGAGGAAGAAAGCCAACAGGATCAGCGCCGTGGCGATGCCGCGCGGTATCTTCCGCGCTTCCAGCCGGTCGGCGACGGGATCGAGGAAATAGGCGGTCAGCATGCCGGCCACGAACGGCAGCAGGATCGAACTCAGGAGATGCACGACGTAGGCGAACACGGCCAGGCCGGCGACCCAGAACATTGTCCTCTTCTCGAACGTCATCCCTGCCCCTCCGCGCCGCTATCGCGCTTTTCCATCTCGGCCGCGAGCCGCGTCCATCCGATCACGTAGGCGAGACCCGAGGCCGCCGTGGTCGCCGCGACGCAGAATATCAGAAGCTGGCGCAGGTCGGAATCGTCGAAACCGAATGCCGTCGCGCCCAGCACCACGACGGCGAGCGCCAACTGCATGACCGTATTGATCTTGCTTACCATCAACGGCTTCATATCGAGCGTTTGCGTCAGCGTCATGAACAGGAGCGCACCGCCGACAATCAGCGCATCGCGGAACACCACCATGATCACCAGCCACACCGGCAGGTGCCCCTGGTTGGCCAGCGCCACGTAGACGCAGACCAGCAGCGCCTTGTCGGCGATCGGATCGAGATAGCCGCCGACCTTGGTCACCATGCGCCAGCGCTTGGCGATGATGCCATCGACAGCGTCGCTGAGCGCGGCGCCGAGCGAGACCCAGAACGCCGGCGCCATTCGGTCGACCAGGATCAGCCAGACCACCAGCGGCACGCAGCAGAGCCGCGCAAGGGTTATGGCGTTCGGTAAATTCACCCCCGCCTCCCACCGACCTCAGCGTTTTGTCGCCGGCACGGTGCCGGCCGGATAGAGCACCCACTCGTTCTCCTCGCGTACCAGCGAGAGGTCGGACTGGCCGAGCGCCGTCTGCAGCTGCTGGGCGGCACCGACATAGTGCAGGTTGACCCGCACTTCATCCAGCGACATCAGCACCGTCTCGATGCTGCGGACCACCGCCACCGATCTCAATTTCTTCTGTACCCGGAGCCAATCGGCGAGGCTCGTGATCGGCACGGTGACGGCGGCAACGCCCGACTCGCCACCGGTCAACAGGTTGTCGCGTTTCCATTGGTCCTCGAGGCTGGCGGCGACGCTGTCGGCGGCACGCTTCAACAGCGCCTCGACGGTCTCCTGACCTTGCTGGTCGAGCGCCATGAGCTTGGTGTCGGGTTCGTGATGTGGGCTGAAGCGGGTGACCGAAACATCGACGCGTTGACCCTGGCCATCCGGATTGAGGCCGAGGCGCGCATAGGCGACGACGGAATCGCCGGCATGATAGCGCGTCGCCAGATTGCCCAGCGCATCGACCTCGCCACGCACCGCCTGTTCCACATTGACGGCGCTGATATCGTTGAAATCGCCGAGCGGCAGCGCCAGTGTCACCAGGCCGCTGCGCGACTGACGCCGGTTCCAGGCGTCCCGCCACGGGTTCGGGTCCTCCCACAAAACCAGGCCGCCCGCCGACTGGAACACCGGCAGCACCAGCACCGGCTTGCTCGGCGTTTCGGCGAACTGCAAACCGGCGTCGCGGAGCAGCCTGCGAATGTCGTCGGCCTTGAATCGGAAGTGCAGCTTGGCGAGATAGCGGACCGCCGAGGTCTTCTCGTCGGAAATCGAGAAATCGTTGACGAAAGG
>JAYOXJ010000041.1:0-429 GCA_038152725.1 Rhodospirillaceae bacterium | reverse complement strand
AGGTTGCCGTGATCCGTGCTCAGGGTAAGGCGTTCGAGGAGCCTCCGGAAAGCCGCCTGCTGGCCCTGGGAAATGGCCTGTTCGCGCGCCGCGGCGGCGGTCTTGGCGGTAACATCGACGGCGATGTCGCGGACCTCGAAAACATCGGCGCCGGCGGCCAGGACCGGCCCGGAGGCCAGCGCCGCCACGAGGATTATGATCACGCCGATAAGACGTCGCCCAGCCATTGCATTGCCCTTGTCTTGGTTTATGTTCGGACGTGCGGCAGACGTCCGGAGCGGGCGTTAATCTACCAAGACCCCGGCGGAGGAAAAAGCCATTAGCGCAGCCCCTGAGAATTCCGGCGGAAAACCCGGCCTCAGCTAGAAGGACGCCGGTGTCGATATCGACGCCGGGAACGATCTCGTTAAAGCCATCGGACCGCTGGCC
>JAYOXJ010000040.1:14267-16871 GCA_038152725.1 Rhodospirillaceae bacterium | reverse complement strand
CCAGCGTTGCAGCACCAGGCGCGAATAGTCGAGGCAGTGGTCGTAGTGGAGGTGGGTGAAGAACGCGTGCGTCACGTCGGTAGCGCGCTTGCCACTTTCAAGCAGGCGACGGTGTGCGTCGGGGCCGTGGTCCATGACGATCAGGTCGCCGCCGACCTCGACCATGTAGCCCGAACAGGCGCGTCTAAGCGAAGGCGCCGGTGTGCCGGTGCCGAGGATCGTGATCTTCATGGCCGTCTCTCCCTAGGATTGCCGATTGGCGCTATTGGACTGCGCATTAGATTCCGCCCGCTCGGTTTCGACAAGGTTGACGAGTTGGTCGTACAGCACCGAGACCAAACGTTTCTTGGCGCTGTCCTTTCGGGTCAGCACGCCGAGAACGCGTTTCGGCGCCGACGGGCCGAGCGGCACCCGGCAGAGCGGCAGCGGAATGGGCGGCGCCACGCATGGCGCCGGTGCGATGGTGACGCCGAGATTGTAGTAGACCATGTTGGAGACCGACTCGATGGTGTCGAGTTCCATCAGTTCCTTGACCTGGATGCCCTCGGCACGCAGCCAGGTATCGATCAACTGCCCGACCCGTTGGTTGCGGTCGAAGCGAATGAACGGATACGTCTCGAGCAGTTTGCGGGCCGGCGCCGGCGGTGTGCCGGGTGGCGCCAGCAATATCAGCGGTTCTTCGGCGAAGGCGCGGTATTCCAGGTTGTCGGGAAGATAGGGCAATTGGGTGATGATGCCGGTGTCCAGGAGGCCGCGTTCCAACTGCGGCAGCTGTTCGATGGCATGGAACGGCACAACGTGAATGCGCAGCTGCGGATAAATATTTCTGAGTGCGTTGATGGCACGCGGCACGACGCCGGTCATGGTCGCCGGCATGGCGCCAAGCACCAGCTCGCCGGAAAGTTCGTCATTACCCGCGGCGCGCAGCATCTCGTCGTAAACCCGGACCGCTTCGCGTGCCTTGGCCAGCAGTGCCAGGCCGGTGGCATTGAGCGTCGGCGGCCGGTGCGAGCGATCGAACAGCGTTACCTTGAGTTCCTGCTCGAGAGCCTTCATCTGCAGGCTGACCGCAGCTTGCGATACGGAAACGGCATCGGCGGCGAGTCCGAAATTGCCGTGTTCGGCGATGGCGATGAGGGTGCGCAGGCGGCGGATGGACATGGCGTAGGCAGTAATGGGAATAGTGATCGTTCAGGGGCATTATTATAAATTTTTTTAAAGAAATTCATAAATTTTTTTTTCTTTCATAAATATATCTGTTGGTCATAATCATCGCGCTCGTGGGGAGGGCACGTCGTTTCCACAACTCGGTAACACGTGTTGCGACGCCGTGAGCGTGAGGCCAGTTGTCGTCTCCGATGTGCCGAAAGGCGCATTGCGGTCGGGAATTGTCCCGGAATTGATTTGCAATGCGATGGGCTAGACAACAGACTACCAAATAATCACCATCAAACGATCACCCCGTGATCAACATTAACCATTGGGAGGAATGTAAAAATGTCTGACATCTCACTTTCCCGCAAACTCGGAACTGTCGCCGTGGGCGGGCTGGTTGCCTCCGCGCTTGCGTTGGCCGCCGCTCAGCCGGCGAAAGCGGAGGCCGACAAGGTCCGCTTTGCGCAGCAGTTCGGTCTGCTCTACCTGCCCCAGCAGGTCGTCGTCGACAAAAAGCTGGTCGAGGCCTGCGCCAAGGAAGCCGGTCTTGGCGACATCAAGGTCTCCATGCAGGCCTTCTCCGGTGGCGCCGCGATCAACCAGGCACTGTTGTCCGGGAACGTCGACTTCGGCGCCGGTGGCGTCGGTCCGTTGCTCAAGCTTTGGGACAAGACCAAAGGCACCGATATCGAGGTGCGCGCGATCAGCCAGCTTTCGGCCATGCCGCTGAAGCTGATTACCAACGACGCCAAGATCAAGAAGCTGGAAGACTACGTCGGCGTCCAGGATCACAAGATCTCGACCCCGTCGGTGAAAGTTTCGATCCAGGCCGTCGTGCTGCAGATGGCTGCCGCCAAGAAGTGGGGCGCCGATCAGGCTTACAAGCTCGACGATCTGACGGTTTCCATGAAGCACCCGTCCGCCGTGGCGGCGATGCTCGCCGGCGGTCAGGCCGTGAAGAGCCACTTCGCGACCTTGCCGTTCTCCTACCAGGAGCTGAAGAGTGGCAAGACCCATATGGTTCTGTCCTCCTATGACGTGCTCGGTGGACCCCACTCGACGGTCGCCCTCTACAACACGAAGAAGTGGAAGGATGAGAATCCGAAGCTTTTCGGTTGT
The DNA here is from genome assembly GCA_038152725.1 of Rhodospirillaceae bacterium. Taxonomy (GTDB): domain Bacteria; phylum Pseudomonadota; class Alphaproteobacteria; order Rhodospirillales; family Casp-alpha2; genus TMED8. The sequence goes on along the minus strand of JAYOXJ010000040.1, from coordinate 14,597 downwards.
GTGTCGAAAAGCTTCCGCCAGGCCTCTGACTGGATCAAGGCCGACCTGAAGCGTGGCGCCGCCCTCTACAAGTCCTTCACCAAGTCGAAGCTGGACATCAAAGACATCGAGGCGATGGTCGGCGATACCAACGAGATCGACTATACGCCGCAACCGCAGCGCACCATGGAGTTCGCCAAGTTCATGCACTCGATCAAGGCGATCAAGAACATGCCAGGCAGCTGGAAGGACTACTACTGGGACAACAACTACGACCAGAACGGTAGCTGATCCATGAATGACGGAATCCAGGCCGCGGCGGGTAACTCCGCCGCGGCCGCCGTTGACCCG
>JAYOXJ010000040.1:10730-14257 GCA_038152725.1 Rhodospirillaceae bacterium | reverse complement strand
TAGGTTCCCCTTCTTCTGCGCGCCCCCGGCCGGGGGGGTTAACCCCCCCGGCGCCCGCCGTTGACCCGATTCTCGATGTCGACGGCGTCACCCTCCAGTACAAGACCAAAGAACATCTGATCACGGCGACCTATCGGGTCGGCTTCAAGGTTTATCCGGCCGACCGCTTCGTCCTGCTCGGGCCTTCCGGCTGCGGCAAGTCGACGCTCTTGAAGGGCGTGGCGGGCTACCTGAAGCCGGTCGAGGGCACCATGCGGCTCAAAGGTCACGAGATCAAGGAACCGGGCCCGGATCGGGTCATGGTGTTCCAGGAATTCGACCAGCTTTTGCCGTGGAAGACGGTGAAGCAGAATATTACTTTCGCGCTGATGAACGGTGGCCGCTGCACCAACCAGTCGGAAGCCGATGACATCGCCATGGAATACATCAAGAAGGTCAAACTCGACCGTTTCGAGAATACCTTCCCGCACATGCTTTCCGGCGGCATGAAGCAGCGCGTCGCCATCGCGCGCGGCATGGCCATGGAACCGGACGTGCTTTTGATGGACGAACCTTTCGCCGCGCTCGACGCACTGACCCGCCTGCAGATGCAGGAAGAACTGCTGCAGTTGTGGGAGGACACGCACTTCACCGTTCTGTTCGTTACCCACTCCATCGAGGAGGCGCTGATCGTCGGTTCGCGCATTCTCGTGCTGTCGCCGCACCCGGGCCAGGTGAAGGCCGAGCTCAACGCGCATCACCTCAACCACTCGAACGTCGGCCAGCCCGACTTCGCGGCCCTGCAGCAGAAAATCCATAACATGCTGTTTGCCGATCGCATCCTCGAGGACGAATTGGTCAAACACGAAGGCGCCGGCGCATGATCAAGGCGCCGGAAATCGTCGTCCGCGCCGAGTATGAGGCCGACGGCATCGGCGCTGCCGGCAAGGCCGATGTGGCGCGCAAACTGTCGCTCTTCGAGAAGCTGTCCGACATGGACAGTGTCCGCAAGTTCTCGATCCTGCTGGTGTTGATGTTCGCCTGGGAGGCGTACACGCGTATCTCCGGCGTCTCCGAATTTATCCTGCCGAAGTTCTCCGATACGGCGGTCGCGCTTTACGATTCACTCGTCAACGACGATCTGCTGATTATGATCGTGAACTCGCTCAAGCTGCTCGTCACCGGGTATGCAATCGGCTTGGTCATCGCGACGCTGCTGACCACCGCGGCGATCATGACGCGGTTCGGTTCGGACGCGCTTTCGACCCTCACCGCCATGCTCAACCCGCTGCCGGCGATCGCGCTTTTGCCGTTGGCGTTGCTGTGGTTCGGTCTCGGCGCCAGCTCCATCGTCTTCACGCTGTTGCATTCGGTGATCTGGCCGGTGGCGCTGAACGCGCATACCGGATTCATGGGGGTTTCCGATACTCAGCGCATGGTCGGGCGGAACTATGGCCTGCGCGGCGTCAACTACGTCACGAAACTGCTGATCCCGGCGGCATTTCCGTCGATTTTGATGGGCCTAAAGATCGGCTGGGCCTACGCTTGGCGTACGTTGATTGCGGCCGAGCTGGTGTTCGGCGGCGCCATTTCCGATACGTCCGGCACACAGTCGGGCGGCCTCGGCTGGTTCGTCTTCTCCAGCCAGATGGAAATGCAGATTCCGGCGGTGTTCGCCGGCCTGTTTACTGTGATCCTGGTCGGCGTTTTCGTCGAGAGCATCATCTTTACCAACATAGAAATGCGCACTGTGCGCCGCTGGGGGATGCAGTCGTCATGAGTACCGCAAAGCATCTCCCCGAGCCGGTCGTCCGGCCCGAGTTCATCAACGAGAATATCGGTGACGCGCATACCGGCGATGTCGCGCGTGAACTCTCGGTCATCGAGAAGATTTGGAACGTCAACGGTGTGCGCAAGGCGACCGTGCTGCTCGGCCTGATCGTCGTGTGGCAGGCCTATACGGTCCTGTTCGACGTACAGCCGCTGATGTTCCCGCGCTTTACTTCGGCTGCGGTCCGTCTTTGGCACGATCTCATCCAGGGCGATCTCGCGGAGAAGATCTTGTTCTCGGTCAAGGTCCTGATCTACGGCTACGGTGCCGGCATGGCCATTGCTGCGGTCCTGGTGCTGTGGGGGACGTCGTCTCGCCTCGGCGGTGATTTCATCGCCATGGCGACCGCGATGTTCAACCCGCTGCCTTCGATCGCGATGCTGCCGCTGGCCATGCTGTGGTTCGGCCTCGGCACCGCCAGCCTGATCTTCGTCTTGATCCACGCCGTCCTGTGGGCGGTGGCGCTCAACACCCATACCGGTTTCAAGAACGTCTCCGCGACGCTCCGCATGATCGGTGAGAATTACGGTCTCAAGGGCGTCGGGTTCGTGGTCAAGATTCTGGTGCCGGCGGCGCTGCCATCGATTATGACCGGCATGAAGGTCGGCTGGGCGTTCGCCTGGCGTACGCTGATCGGTGCAGAACTCGTGTTCGGCGCCTCCTCCGGCGGTGGCGGCTTGGGCTGGTACATCTTTGAGAACAGTCAGAACATCGAGACTGCGGGTGTGTTCGCGGGTCTCTTCATGATCATCCTCATCGGTATCACGGTCGAGAACGTGTTGTTCCGCAACATCGAACAGAAGACTGTCAACCGCTGGGGCATGCAGCGCTAGGAGGCGCTCAATGCCATGGTGACGGTGGCAACCCAGTTGCAGCCCCTGGAGCCGGCATTTGCCGCCAGGATGACCGGCCTCGACCTCTCGATGCCGCTCGACGGCGAAGTCGTCGGCAAGATTAGGTCAGCGTGGCAAACCCATGCCGTGCTGGTGGTGCCGGGTCAGGATCTCTCGCCAGAGCGCCAGATCGCGTTCAGCCGCTATTTCGGCGATCTGCGTGGTCACACCGTGAGCTCGCTCCTGCACCCCGACTACCCGGAGCTGCTGGTGTTGTCGAACCGGGGCCGCGGCGGCACCGCGCCGATCAACAACGGCGGCGCCTATTGGCATAGCGACATCACCTACGAGGCGCGGCCGCCGATGGGCTCGATCCTGCACGGCGTCATCGTGCCGCCGGAAGGCGGCGACACGCTCTACGCCGACATGGTTGCGGCTTATGCGGCGCTCGACCGCGAGACCAAGAAGACCTTGGAAGGGTTGATGGCCATCCACACCTACCGCTTCCGCTATCTGAAGATGGTCGCCGAAGGCGTGCGCCCGGCCCGCACCAAGGAACAGATGGCGGAGTGGTCCGACGTCGATCACCCGGTGGTCCGTACCATACCGGAGACCGGCGAAAAGGCGCTTTACGTCAACGAAGGGTTCACGGCGCGCATTACCGGCATGCCTGAAGACGAAAGCCGCGACCTGCTCGACAAGCTGCTCGCCCATACGGTCGAGGCGCGTTTCGTATACCGTCATCGTTGGCAGACCGGCGACGTCGTGTTCTGGGACAACCGCCGGACGCTGCATCGGGCCACCGAGTACGACCTCGCCCACGAGCGGACCATGCACCGAACCACCATTGCCGGCGTTCGTCCGGTCTAGGGACGCGGCGGAAC
>JAYOXJ010000040.1:0-10720 GCA_038152725.1 Rhodospirillaceae bacterium | reverse complement strand
CTCGACATCCAGGGCAGCCTGGTGACGGTGTTTGCCGACGCGCTCGGCCTGTCGCCGGCCGATGCCGGACCCATGGTGCGTTTGTGGCGGGTCAAGCAAATGGAACTGGCGGCAATCAGCAACTCGCTCGGACAGGGGCGCCGGTCGTTCCGCGAATGTACCCGGCTCGGTCTCGACTACGTGCTTGCTTCGAACGGCCTGACCCTGGCCGATAAGGCGCGCAAGGATCTCGTCATCGCCTGGGACCGCATGAACCCCTGGCCCGAGGCGAAGGACGTCGTCGCCGAGGTCAAGCACCGAGGGTACGCGACGGCCATTCTCTCCAACGGTGACCAGGATATGCTCGATGCCGTCGCCGGGAATTTCGGCACCGACATGGACTATGTGCTGTCTTCCGAAACCGCTGGTTTCTACAAACCGCATCCGGCGGTCTACCAGTTGCCGGCACGCGTGCTCGACATTGCCGTCGCCGACACGCTGCACGTCGCCGGCAGTCCCAACGATGTCCTTGGCGCCGGCGCCTTCGGCATGACTTGCTATTGGTCGAACCGCGCGGCCGACCGGGTACTCGACCCGGCCTTCGGCCCTACTTACGAGGGCCGAGACCTGACCGGCGTTCTTGCCCTGCTTGAAGGTTGAGCCCACTCAGCCTTCGGAAACGCCGATTTCCTTCAGGAAATCCATCGCCGCCGCGAGGTTTGCGGTCTCTGTGCCGGTATCGTGAGCCGACGCATCAGGATTAATTCGGATCGGTGCCGCGATTACGTGAATTTCCTGGCCGACCGCATCGTTGATGGCACGGGCGAGTTCGGCCCGGTCGATCGGTTTGGTGACGACTGCATCCATACCGGCTTTCAGGTGGTCGGATACGTTGTCCGTCATGGCGTCGGCGGTAACCGCGATGATCGGCACTTGGCTCTTCCGGCCCTCCATGGCGCGAATTGCGCGGGTAGCATCCGGTCCCGACATGCCAGGCATGCGGATGTCCATGAGGATGACGTCGAACATGCCGTTGCCATGAAACTCAAGCGCCTCGGCGCCATTCGTCGCACTGACATGGGAGTGGCCGAAGGCATCGACGATCGCCCCCATGATCTGTCGATTGAGCGCGTTGTCATCGACGATCAGAACGTTGAGCGGTTTGACACCGACGAAATAACCGCTCATTGCAACCGGACTTTCCGCTGCGTCGGGCTGTTCGATGCAGGCCCTGTAGGGCAAGGTGAACCAGAATTCGCTGCCTTTGCCGTTCTCGCTCTCGACCCCGATTTCGCCGCCGAGAATTTCGACCAACTTGCGGCAGATGGAAAGGCCAAGGCCGGTGCCTTCGAATCGGCGCGATATGGTGGGATCGCCTTGGGTGAACTCGGTGAACAACTTACTGATGGCATCGGGCGGAACGCCGATACCAGTATCACGCACGCCGATTCGGATCATCGGGTGTGCGGTGTCGGCATCGAGCAGATTGCCGATGACCTTGACCGAGCCTTCTTCCGTGAACTTGACCCCATTGCCGACAAGGTTGACGAGAATCTGGCGAAGCCGCGTTGGATCGGAGTTGATGCCCTTCGGGAAATCGTCGCTTAACTCGGCGAAGACGGTTAGATTCTTGCTTTCCCGCCTTTGGCGTTTCTCGCGAAAAAGGTGAAGGACGTCGTCGATCAGTGCCGGCAAATCGAGATCGAGGTACTCCAGGTCGACCTTGCCTGCCTCCAACTTCGACATGTCCAGAATGTCGTTGATGATGGCGAGCAGCGAACGCGATGCATCCATGATGCTGTGGACGTAACGTCGATGGCCTTCGGAAAGCGTCTTGTCGTGCACGAGAAGTTCGGCAAATCCAAGCACGCCGGTCATGGGGGTGCGAATCTCATGGCTCATGGTGGCCAGGAACTGCGATTTAGCGACGTTCGCCGCTTCGGCTTCGGCGGTAGCCTTCTTCAGCGCCAGCTCGCGGTTTTTCTCCCTGGTGATGTCGGTTCGGATCGCGACGTATTGAAACGGCTTTCCGTCTTCGCCGATAAACGGAACGATGGTCGCCGCGACCCAATAATACCCGCCATTCTTGCGTCGGTTCTTGATCTCCCCGCGCCAGACACGGCCACCAGCGATAGTACGCCAGAGCATGCGGTAGAATTCCGAGGAGTGCTCGTCCGATTTGACGATACTGTGAGGAGCGCCGATCAGCTCTTTGCGCGTATATCCCGAAATCTCGCAAAACCGGTCGTTGGCGTAAGTTATGACACCTTTTACATCGGTGACCGAGACGATCGCGTGTTCGTCGAGGGCCTTCTGTTGGTAGTCCAACTCGCGCAGCTTCTGCGATAGCACTGCCGACTGCCGGTTGAAGGAGACCACCATCGCCAGCGTGTCCGCGACCCGCTCCAGGAACATGACGCCGTCATCGTAGCGTTCTGTGCCGTGCGGCAGGTAAAAGACAATGACGCCGAGGACTTCGCCGTTCGAAACGATGGGAATGTTGTAGTGTCCGTGTGGTTTGATGCCATCGAACATGGTCTCGTGGCGTTCGTCGAGGCAACTGGCATGAACCGATAGCCCGGATTGTGCCGCGCGGCCGCAGAGGCAGTGTCCGAAGGCGACCTTGTTGCAAAGCGTGCGGATCGGTTCGCCGAGATTTCGTTCGGCGACGAGCTTTAGTTCAGGCCGGCCGTCGGTGCCGGTTTCCGTCAGGAAGATGCCCGCTTTCGGCAGCAGTGAAAGCCAGCTCAACCGGAGCAGGATATCGAGGCAGTTTCCAAGGACCTGATCGAGCGGCAGGGGCGCCACTGCAGCGCCAAGAAGTTCATTAAGGACGCGATTGTTCTCGTCGGTCCGATCGTTGTGCGCAATACCGCTCGAGCGCGTGTGTGCCTGATCCATTCCAGCCTCATCACGGACGCTACGTGAAACCTTATCACAGTTGTTGATATAATACAAAAGTGATATTTTTATATATCGGAATACAGAGGTGCAGGCGCTTGGGCGAATTCTTCGCCGTTTTGCCGTCACGGTCGATCCGCCGAACGGGATTGCGGATCAGGCAAAACTTCGGCGGGAATTGGCTTCGACCCAAAACCCGCGACGATGCACACAAAGCAAAGGAATTGACTTTGAGACAAGCGGTTCGCCGTTCCGACGGTCTTGGATATGGTCTACTTGTGACCCTTGCCGTCTGGCTGATGGCCGGCGTTGCAGCCTCGGCCGCCGATCAGAATCCGGTGCGGCTCGCCTGCAACGAATTCCCGCCGCAAAAAATGGAGGCCGCCCCGGATGGCAAGCGGGGCTTCGATGTGGATATCCTGGAGCAATCCTTCGCTCGCGTCGGACGCCGGTTGCGGGTCGACTATTTTCCTTGGAAACGCGCTTTGGAGTTCGGCCGGGCCGGAAAGTTGGACGGTCTGTGTTCCTGCTCACGCCGGGCCGATCGTGATGCCTGGTTCATTTACTCGGAACCCATGGGAAATGTCGGCGTCGGGGTGTTTCTCGGCAAGGCGACGCACCGCAGGCGGGTGAAGTCCATGGCGGACTTGAGCGGGCTCGTCATCGGAGTCGTGCGTGCCTACAACCTGCAACAGGAAATGATCGATGCCGGCTTAGAACCTGTCGTCGTCAGCGACGACGAAAAGGGGCTGCGCATGCTGGTCGCCGGACGCGTCGACGGATTTCTGACGTTTCGCGATACCGGACGCTACATCCTGTCGAAGATCCAGCCGGTGGCGGAGTACGACTACGTCGAATTTCGTTCGTCACCGTATTTTGCCTGTTTCAGCAAAGCTGTCCCAAACGCCGCCGAAATTACCGAGGCGTTCAATGAGGGGCTCCGGCGCATCCGAGCCGATGGCACATTCGATCGGATCATGGCTGGGTATCGGGAGCGCCGGAAATGACCAAGTCGGCAACCGGTACGATGCCGAATGCGAGATGGGTTTGGCGTCTCGGCGATCCGCGAAGGCGCGTCGGTTATCGCTTGGTATTGGCTACCGTCGCCTTCGGCGTCCTCGTCACATGTTTGGCCGCCGGCATCCAGCTGTTTATCGGCTTTCGCCAAGACGTGGCCTCGATCAAGGCCGAAGTCGACCAAATCCGCGACAGTCATCTGCTAAGTATCACCACCAACGTCTGGCTCTACGAGGAAACGGTGGTTCAGCAACAGTTGGACGGGCTGACGAGTCTGCAGGCCGTCGACTATCTGGAAATCGAGATACCGGAAGGGAAGATGTTCGTGTCCGGCGTAAAACCTGCGCGGCCGGACTTGGTCGTGGAAATGCCATTGATCCACCGCGAAAGCAGCAAAACCGAGCAGGTTGGTGTGCTGCGCGTTTTGACGACTTTCGCGCCGGCCTATCATCGCCTTCGCGACACGGCGCTCAGTATTCTCGTCTATGCCGGCTTGTGGACGGTGCTGGTCACAAGCTTCATGATTCTGATTTTTCGCTGGTTGGTAACCCGCCACCTGCATCGGCTGGCCGAGTACGCTCGGGATGTCTCTCAGGACCACGGCGCACCGCCGCTCCAGCTTGACCGTCCACTGTCGCCGCCGGGTCTGGAGGACGAGTTCGACAATTTAGTCGGCGCGGTCAATACCATGCGCAATGATCTTGCCGACTCGATCGTCGAACTGCGCCGAAGCGAGCACCGTTTCAAGCGCCTGTTCGAAAACGCGGAGGTGTCGATATGGGATATCGACCTATCTGCCGTCGTCGACAGACTGGAAACGCTCCGTGTCGAAGGGGTCGTCGATGTTCGTGCCCACCTCCGGCAAAATCCGGCGTTCGTAGACGAACTATTCGGCGCGATCGTCTTCAACGACGTCAATTCCGCCACGCTGTCGTTGTTCGGAGCCGCCGACAAGGCTGAATTCCTAGCGGCGCCCGGCAAATTGGTCGGGCCGCGCGCCTTTGTGGGGCTGGCCGAGATGTTCCGCAGCATCTGGGCCCGCCAGCGCGTGTTTCATGCTGAGATGATGTTCGAGACGCTCGATGACCGGCTTATAGATACGTTGGTCACGTTTCAGTTGCCGGAAGGCGATGAAGGGTATCGTTCGGTCCCATTCAGCATCATCGATATCTCGCATCGCAAGCGCGTCGAGGACGAATTGCAGATTGCGCTCGCAGAGGCGGAGCGCGCCAACCAGGCCAAGTCCGAATTCCTGGCGACGATGAGCCACGAATTCCGCACCCCCTTGAATGCCATCCTCGGCTTCAGTGAGATGCTGCACGGCCAGTATTTCGGCCCGCTCGGAAACCGCAATTACCAGGAATATGCCAAGGACATTCACCATAGCGGTGCGCACCTGTTGGCGCTGGTCAACGACATCCTGGATATCGCGGCGATCGAGGCCGGCAAGCGCACCATGAACAAGGAGCGCTTTTCGACCCTCGAGGTGGCTGGCGGGGCGTTGAAAAAGTTGCTCCCGATCGCCGATGAAAAATCGATCACCATGACGTTGGACGTCGACGACGATGCCGGTGAAATATTTGCCGATCGACGGTCGTTCGTTCAGATTGTGCTTAATCTTGTCGGCAATTCACTCAAGTTCACGCCCGCCGGTGGCGCCATCGAAGTCGTCGTCCGGCACCAGCCGGGGATTCGGACGATCAGAGTCTCGGATACCGGCGTGGGCATCCCCGCCGACAAACTGAACAACATCACCAATCCGTTTTCCCAGACACAGACCGATCCTTATCTGACCCAAAACGGCACTGGGCTCGGCCTTTCCATCGTGAAATCGCTGGCAGAGAGCCATGGCGGCGATATCGCCATCGAAAGCGAGGTCGGCCACGGCACGACGGTGACGCTGCCGTTCGGCGAGGAGGCCGACGCCACCCCTTGAGGCGCGGCGCGTTGGTTACTGTGCGGCGTGCTGGCGGGCCGTCGGGCCAACCACGCTCAGGCCGACGCGCAAGGCCTCAGTCTCGAGCACGTCGTCGGGCATGACGTTGGCGAGGTTGATGTCGGGGCCGAACTCGTCCAGCAGGAAGCGCTTCAACTGGTGCACGGTGGATTGCGTCTCGCCCTTGATCCAGGGGCCGGTCAGTTCGAACAGCGTCTTCTCCAGGTCAAGCTCGGAGCGCAGCTTGCGCAGCATCTCGGCATTCGGCTTTCCGTTGGCGACAAGTTCGGCGCCCTCGACCAACACGATGTCGGCGCCGGCGGCGAAGCACACGCGGGCCTGCTGGATCAGTTCGTCGGCCGACTGCATCTCGACCTTGGAGCCGACCTCGCCATGCACTTCGAGGCCCCGGTCGATGGCCATGCCTATCATGCGCGCGCGTTCCTGGTCGTTCAGCGGCACGCAGTTGTCGGAAATCTCGAGCGCATGAAATCCGAGGCGCTTGGCTTCCTCGAAGAATGCCGGCATGCCGTCCCAGCCTTGCGTTGCGAACACGTACTCGGCGAACTGGCCGCCGAGGAACGGTGTGACGCCGTTTTCGTTGTAGAGCGCAAGCTTGCGCTTGAGATAGTCCTCCGGATAGAGGCGCGATGTGCCGACCACGAATTTGACGAGATCGACGTAGGGCGCCAGCACCTCCATGTAGTCCTCGGCCCTGCGGTAGGCAAGCCCCCAGTCCATCATCATGGTGAGGCCCCTTTTGCGGGGCTTGGTGCTGCGGCTTGCCGGCAGCGGCACGTTGGCGAAAGGTACGTTGTTCATTGTCTGGTCTCCGTCAATCGAACATCGGTTGCACGCCCGGCGGCACCGAGAAGCCGAGGTCGCCGCGTTTGATCACGTAATCCTTGCCGCCGTTCTCGGCCAGCATGGCGGTCTGATCGCGCTTGGCCTCGGCATTGACGGCGGCCGGATCGCAGATCGCCAGAAGCTCCTTGGTCAGCGCCTCGATGCGGGGCTTGGCGGCCGGATCGGAACCGAGATCGTTGAGTTCCTCCGGGTCCTTGGCGAGGTCGAAGAATTGCGGCGGGTAGTCGGCGTAGTAAATCAGTTTGTCGGTTCCCTTGCGCACCATGAAGGCGCCGGTCTTGGAGCCCATGCCGTGGTATTCGGAGAAGGCGACGCGGTCCTTGTCCTTGCCGGCGATGAGGTCGGCGAGGCTGGTGGCCGGCACGTCGGCGGGCACGGTCTCGGCATCGCGGGCACCGACGCAATCCATGATGAAGGGGTAGATGTCGAGGAGCGTCGAAGGCGTATCGCAGACGGCGCCGGCCGGAATGTCGGGGCCGGAGACGATCATCGGGATGCTGGCAGCCTCCTCGTACATCACCGATTTCCCCCAGCAGCCGCGATTGCCCAGATTATCGCCGTGGTCGGTGAAGTAGACGATGCGGGTATCGTCGAGGTGTCCGGTATCGGCGAGCGCGCCCATGACCTTGCCGACCTGTTCATCCATGAAGCTGACCAAGCCGAGATAGCCCGCCTGACCGCGCTTCAAGAGGTCCGGCGAGGTGAAGAACTCGTCGTAGGCGAAGGTCTTGCGGTAGGTATCGACGTAGGGATGGATCGGCGTGTTCCTGAGTTCGTAGAGCTTGGGCGCCGGCAGATCCATGTTGTAGTAGCGGTAGAAGTGTTCGCTGGGTGCCGTCAGCGGGAAGTGCGGTGCCACCCACGAGATGAACAGGACCCAGGGCTTGTCGTTGTGCTTGGGCGCCTGCTCGTAGAGCCAGCTCATGGCGGCGCTGGTGATGTCGCGGTCGTAGCGCGTGTACATGCTCTCGCCCGGTCCGGCCATCTTGGCCATCTTCCATGACGCGCCGCGCTTCGGCATGTCCTCGTCGCGCACCAGGCCCAACAGGTCGCCCTTGCCTTCGATCACGTGCATGGCGATCTGCTCGTCGGAGAAGCCGTTGTCGTCGGCGTCCGAGCGGAAGTGCAGCTTGCCGATGGAGACGGTCTGGTGGCCGCGGTCACGGAGCAGGCTGTGCCAGCTCGGCACCTCGCCGTGGAACGGCGTGGCGTTGTCCCAGTAGCCGATCTGATGCACGTACTTGCCCGTCGCGAAGGCGGCGCGCGCCGGCACGCAGACCGGGCAGGGAGTATAGGCGGCATCGAAGCGGGTGCCGCCTTTCGCCAATGCGTCCAAGTTCGGAGTCGAGACGAAAGGATGTCCGTAGCACCCTGTCACCTTCTGGGTGTGCTGGTCGGACATGAAAATGACGAGGTTCTTCGGCTGCATGATGGCGGGAAATCCGTTTCGGGAGGAGAGATTGACCGGCCGATATTGTTATCGGGCGGAACACCCGTTGCAAGTAGGCTTCGATCTTATTTTAGCCTGCCCGCATCGGTTCCAGGAATGGCGCGGCGTGCATGCTGCGCTGCAGATCGCCGATGAAGGTGTCGATGGCCGGTGTCATGAACAGCGTCGGCGTCCAAACCGCCGCCAGATCGGCCGACAAGGGCCCGCCGGCGGCATGGAGCCTGGCGATGTGCAGCCCCTTGGCGTCGATCCGTGCGGTGAACGGCAGCACCGCGATGCCGATGCCGACGGCTGCGAGCGCCGCCAACGCATGTGGCGAAGCGGCCTCGTGCACGATGCGGGGCGAGGCATGGGCGAGGCGGCAGGCGGACTCGAACATGTCGCGCACCAGCGTTCCCCGGCGCATCAGCAGCACCGGCTCGCCGTCCAGTTCGGTGACGCTGATGCGCGGCCGACCGGCCAGCCGGTGCCCGGCGGGAAGCGCGACGTGGATGAAGCCGCGGGCTAAGTCGCGTGATGGAAACTGCCCGCCGATCGGCCGAGCGGCGATGGCGAGCTGCGCCTCGCCGCGCTCCAAAAGTTCCTGGTTCTGCTGCGCCGCAGCCTCGATGATGCGGATGTCGGCATCCGGGTAGCGCTTGAGAAAACGGCCGAGCGCGTCGGCCAGGAACACTTCGATTGCCTGCGGCGGTGCGATCATGGCGAGGCGCACACGCTCGGCGCCGCCGACCGCCGCCGCGCGCTCGCTCAAGCCCTCGGCGCGCTCGACCAGTTCGCGGAGTTCCGGCAGCAAGGCTTCCGCCGCGGCCGATAGCCGGATTCCGCGCCCGACCCGCTCCAGCAATGCCACGCCGAGCCGTTCCTCCAGCGCCGCCACTTGGCGGGACAGTGCCGGCTGGGTGATGTTGAGCCTGCCGGCGGCGCGGGTCATGTTCCCCTCGGCGGCGACTTCGAGGAAATAGCGGATCTGACGGAGGTCGATCATGCCCGGCACCGGAAACTAAATGATGCTTAAAAGTTATCAAAACTTATAGATTTAATATATTGGAATTTATCATTTCCGTTTGTTAGTTTTCCGCACCTTCGAAATTCCCTGCGACGCGGGAGGCGCGGCACATGCAATACCAGACCATCGAGATCGAACGCCTTGCCGGCGCCATGGGCGCGGAGATCAAGGGCGTCGACTTGTCTGGTGAACTGGGCAACCAGACGCGCCAGGAAATTCACCACGCTTTTCTCGATCATCAGATGATCTATTTCCGCGATCAGTCGCTCGATGCCAAAAAGCAGGTCGAGATCACCCGCCTGTTCGGCAAGCCGATCGCCTATCCGTACCTGGCCGGCGTCGACGGCGTGCCCGAAGCGCACGAACTTACCAAGACGCCGAGCGATGCGGTCAATTTCGGTGGCGTCTGGCACTCCGATACCGCCTACAAGCCGTGCCCCGACATGGGCACCGTGCTCTATGGCATCGATATTCCCGACGCAGGTGGCGACACGCTATTCGCCAATACCTATCTCGCCTACGAGACGCTATCGGACGGCATGAAACGGCTGGTCGACGGGTTGATCGGCGTCAATGATTCGGAAGCGCTCTACCCGGGCGGACGCGCCAACCGTATCGGTTCGCTCGCCAACATGAAGGGTGCCTACAACGAGGGCGCCCAGCCGATGCAATCGGAGCATCCCATCGTCCGCACCCATCCGGAAACCGGTCGCAAGGGGCTCTACATCAGCGTCGCCCATACGCTCCGCTTCAAGGACATGACCGTCGAAGAGAGCAAGCCGCTGATCCAGTTCCTCGGCGACCACATCCACCGGCCGGAGTTCACCTGCCGGCTGCGCTGGCGCGCCGGCACACTGGCGGTGTGGGACAACCGCTGCACGCAGCACTTCGCGCTCGACGACTATCCCGGCAAGTTCCGGCGCATGCGCCGCGTCACCATCGAGGGTGACAAGCCGATCTGAACCGTATTATCCCGAACGGTACCTTGTGTCCGCCCGGCTTCGGCCGGGCGGTTTTTTTGCTGTCAAAATTGTTGACAATATTGTCAGCGTAGAGCATGGTTCCGAGCCTGTTTTCAGGAGGGAACCAATGGCGGCGGCGAAATCGGCACGCAGGATAGTGAAGTCGGGACGCGATGGCGGTGCCGTGCTCGAGGCACTGCGCCGGCGCATCGTCGAACACGAACTGCCGCCCGGCACACGGCTCCGCGAACAGGACCTGGCCGGCGAATATAAGGTCTCCCGGGCGCGCATCCGCGATACCTTCGGCATCCTCGAGGAGCGCGGCCTGATCGAGCGTATCCCCAACCGGGGTGCGGTGGTGACCCGCCTGGAGGCGCACCGGGTCGATGAATTGTTCGAGGTGCGCGAGGTGCTGGAGGCCCAGATGGTGCGGCTCGCCACCGAGAAGGCGCCGCGGGAAAGCTGGGACGACATGGTCGAACTGTTCGGCGTCGCCATGGCGCCGGTACTCGCCCAGAACGATCTTGATGCTTACGAGGACGCTGTCCACCTGTTCCGCCGGCGCTGCATCGAGGCCGCCGACAACGAAGTCCTCTCCGGCC
>JAYOXJ010000039.1:5008-16978 GCA_038152725.1 Rhodospirillaceae bacterium | reverse complement strand
GCGAGCTTGGCTTCCGGCATGTTGGTCATGCCGATGACGTCGCAACCCCAGGAGCGGTAGAGCTTCGATTCCGCCAGGGTCGAGAACTGCGGGCCTTCCATGGCGAGATAGGTACCGCCCAACTGATGCGGGATGTCGAGTTCGCCCAAGGCCTCGCCGACGGCCTTGGCCAGTCGCGAGCAGGTTGGATGGCCGAAGCCGACGTGCGCCACCAGACCGGTCGAGAAAAACGATTTCACGCGGGCGAAGGTGCGGTCGATGAACTGGTCGCAGACAACGAAGGTGCCCGGCGGCAATTCCTCCTTCAGCGATCCGCAGGCCGAGACCGAGAGGATCTCGGTGACGCCGGCACGCTTCAGGCCGTCGATGTTGGCGCGGAAGTTGAGTTCCGAGGGCGGGATGCGGTGGCCGCGGCCGTGGCGCGGCAGGAACACCATGGGCTGACCGGCCAACTCGCCGAACAGCAACTCGTCCGACATTTCGCCGAACGGACTGTCGATGCGCCGCCATTCCGCATTCTCGAGGCCGTCGACCTCGTAGATGCCGCTGCCGCCGATGACGCCGATCACCGGCGGCACGCCAGGGTGCGAACTCATGGCGTTCAGGCCCTCAGGTTGTCGTCGAAGAGGCGCGCGGTGCGCATCGCCGCGATGTTGGCGGCGCGCGGGTTGAACTGGCCACGCTGGTCGCAGTGGAAGCCGTGATCGGCGTCGTAGACATGGACGCC
Organism: Rhodospirillaceae bacterium; assembly: GCA_038152725.1. GTDB lineage: Bacteria > Pseudomonadota > Alphaproteobacteria > Rhodospirillales > Casp-alpha2 > TMED8. Next base: position 16,251 of record JAYOXJ010000039.1, on the reverse strand, counting down.
GACGCCGGGCTGCGCCGCCTTGATCTTCTCGACCTCGGCCATGGGGATGGAGGCATCCTTGTTGCCGAAATGCATGATCGTCGAGCACTTGGGCTTGGCGGCGACGGTGTTGATGATGCCGGCACCGTAGTAGCAGGACGCCGCCTGGAAATCGAGCCGGCAGGCGCCGACCCAGGTCATCACACCGCCCCAGCAAAAGCCCGTGACGCCGACCTTGCCCGCCTCGGCGGCGACGGCGCGGGCGGCTTCCAAATCGAGCATGACCTTGTCGAGTTCGGCGTTGGCCTTGTCCTTGAAGCCGCGCCCGAGCGCGATGTCGTCCGGCGTGTAGCCGGCGGTGAAGCCCGGTTGCCAGCGGTCGTAGAGCGCCGGCGCGACGGCAAGCCAGCCCAGCTGCGCGAAGCGTTCGGTGACGTCACGGATGTGGTCGTTGACGCCGAAAATCTCCTGGATGACGACGACGCCGCCCAACGCCTTGCCGTCCGGATCGCAGCGGTAGGCGCCGAACGAATGGCCGTCGGCGGCCTTCAGCGTGATGTCCTTGCCCATGATGATTGCCTCCCGGTTGAAATCGTTCGGGACAGGCTAGCGCGTCCGGTTTGGAACGCAAGTCAATCGGTTACGATGGCACCGTTTCCGCGGGATTGCGAACTGTGAAGGTGCCGGCGGGTTCTTAGACGTTGAACCGGAACAGCATGATGTCGCCGTCGCGGACAACGTATTCCTTGCCTTCCTGGCGCATCTTGCCGGCATCCTTGGCGCCGTGCTCGCCGCCGAGCGCAACGAAATCGTCGTAGGAAATCGTCTCGGCCTTGATGAAGCCCCGCTCGAAGTCGGTGTGGATGACGCCCGCCGCCTGCGGCGCCTTGGCGCCGCGGCGCACCGTCCAGGCCCGGCTTTCCTTGGGCCCCGATGTGAAGAAGGTGATCAGATCCAAGAGGTGATAACCGGCGCCGACGACGCGCGAGAGGCCGGTCTCGTGCAGGCCCAAACTTTCCAGGAACTCGGCGCGTTCCGCCGCATCGGTGAGCTGGGCGATCTGTTCCTCGATTTCGGCCGAAATCACGACCGCGTCGGCGCCTTGCTCGGCGGCCATCGCGGCGACGCGTTCGGAATGCGCGTTGCCGGTTGCGGCGGAACCCTCGTCGACGTTGCAGACGTAGAGCACCGGCTTGCCGGTCAACAATTGCAGCATGCGGAACGGGCGGCGTTCCTCGTCGCTGCGTTCGAGCTTCCGCGCCGGCTTGCCGTCGCGCAACAATGCCAGGCAGCGCTCGACCAGCTTCAGCGTTTCGGCCGCTTCCTTATCGTTGCCGCGCACGCGCTTGGTCAGCGGGTCGATGCTAGTCTCCAGGCTGTCCATGTCGGCGAGCATGAGCTCGGTCTCGACCGTCTCGGCGTCGCGCACCGGGTCGATGCCGCCCTCGACGTGGGTGACGTTGTCGTCGTCGAAACAGCGCAGCACATGGATGATGGCGTCGACCTCGCGGATGTTGGCGAGGAACTGGTTGCCCAGGCCCTCGCCCTTCGACGCCCCCCGCACCAGTCCGGCGATGTCGACGAATTCCAGAAACGTCGGCACCTTGGCCGCCGACTTGGAGATGGCGGTGATCTTGTCGAGGCGCGCATCGGGCACGGCGACGCGCCCCGTGTTGGGCTCGATGGTGCAGAACGGGAAGTTGGCCGCCTCCGCCTGCGCGGTTTGCGTCAGCGCGTTGAAGAGCGTCGACTTGCCCACGTTGGGCAGGCCGACGATACCGCAATTGAAGCCCATTATCGCTCCTTGGCCTTTCCGGCCTCGTTGTCGTTTTTGGAATCCGGCTCTTGGTCGGACTTGGTATTGGATTTGGGCGGCTGGAGATCGGCGGCGACCTTGCTCATGAAACCGCCGTCGTCGCCCTTGACCAACCGGGGGAAGTTCTTGGCGACGGCATCGAGCAGCGGATCCAGCCAGGCTCGCTCGGCCTTGGAGAAATCCTTGAGCACGTGGCCGACGACCATGTCCTTGTCGCCGGGATGGCCGATGCCGAGGCGTACCCGGGCATAGCCCTCACCGATATGGGCGTGCAGCGAACGCAGCCCGTTGTGCCCGGCATGGCCGCCGCCCTGCTTGTATCGCACCTTGCCGCCGGCGAGGTCGAGTTCGTCGTGGAACACGATCACGTCCTTGGGTTCGATCTTGTAGAACGCCATGGCAGCCTGCACGGCGCGGCCGGACTCATTCATGTAGGTTTCCGGCTTCAGCAGCAGGACCTTGCGGTCGCCCACCGTGCCGTCGGCAAGCGCACCTTGGAACTTGGCACGAAACGGCGAAAAGCCGTGGGCGCGATGAATCGCGTCCACGGCCATGAAACCGATATTGTGGCGGTTGTCGGCGTAATCCGAACCGGGATTGCCAAGTCCGACGACGAGCAGCATGACCGACACCCCCTATCCACCAAACGATGGTGTCGGCGACGATCAGTCTTCCTTCTCGTCGCCCTCTTCTTCCTTGCCGATGACCGGAACTTCGGCCGCGGTCGGCGCTTCGCTCGACTCGGTGGTCTCTTCCTCGGCGGTCGGCGCGGAAATGGTGGCGATGGTAAAGTCGCGGTCGGTGATGGTCGGCTCGACGCCTTCGGGCAACTTCACCGCGCTGATGTGGATGCTGTCGCCGATATCGAGATCCGCGAGGTCGGCTTCCAGGTATTCGGGAATGTTGTCCGGCGCGCAGTGCAGTTCGACCTCGTGGCGCACCACGTTGAGGACGCCGCCGCGGCGGATGCCGGGGCAGGTTTCCTCGTTCAGGAAGTGCACGACGACATCGACGTTGACCCGCGTGGTCGCGCTGAAGCGCATGAAATCCACATGGATCGGCCGGTCGGTGACCGGGTCGAGCTGCAGATCGCGCGGCAGCACGCGGTGCGAAGTGCCGGCGACCTCGATTTCGAAGACGTGGCCGAAGAAACCCGGTGCGGAGACCTGTTTCCACAGTTCGACCGGGTCGACCGAAATCAACACCGGATCTAGATTGTTGCCATAGATGACACCCGGCACACGTCCTTCACGACGCGTTGCACGGGCTGCCCCCTTACCTGCCCGATCCCGCTGCGTAGCGGGGAAAATGATGACCTTACCCATTTTCCAACTCCTTGGATCTTGTGAAAACGGCCTCCAGGGGTGCCGTTTTGTGGGCGCGCGAACATTATCGCCCGCGCGAAAGCGGCGCATTCATAGCCCCGGAAAGGGCTTTGGTCAATCAATCAAACAGGCTGGAAACCGACGATTCCTCGCTGATCCGCTGGATCGCTTCCGCCATCAAGGGCGCAATCGTGAGTTGCTCGATGTTGTGGGAGACCCTGACCGCCTCGGTCGCCATGATGCTGTCGGTGATCATCAGGCGCTGTAGCGGCGACGAGGACACGCGCGCCACCGCGCCGCCGGACAGCACGCCATGGGTGACGTATGCGGAAACCGCCGACGCGCCGGCTTTGGTCAGCGCCACGGCGGCGTTGCAGAGCGTACCGGCGGAATCGACGATGTCGTCGACCAGAATGCAGGTCCGGCCCTCGACCTCGCCGATGATGTTCATGACCTCGGAGACACCGGCGCGCTCGCGGCGTTTGTCGATAATGGCGAGGTCGGCGTCGAGCCGCTTGGCCATGCCGCGCGCGCGCACCACGCCGCCGACGTCCGGCGACACGATGACGAGCTGTTCTCCCTCGTGGCGCTGCTCGATATCGAGGCGCATCACCGGCGCGGCATAGAGGTTGTCGGTCGGAATATCGAAAAAGCCCTGAATCTGACCGGCGTGCAGATCCATTGTCAGCACCCGGTCGGCACCGGCTTCGGTGATCAGGTTGGCCACCAGCTTGGCCGAGATCGGCGTGCGCGAGCCGGACTTGCGGTCCTGACGGGCGTAGCCGAAGTAGGGAATCACCGCCGTCACCCGGCGTGCCGAAGCGCGCCTCAGCGCATCCAGCGTCACCAGCAGTTCCATCAGGTTGTCGTTGGCCGGATAGGAAGTCGACTGAATGACGAAGACGTCCTCGCCGCGCACGTTCTCCTCGATCTCGACGAAGACCTCCAGATCGGAGAAACGGCGGATCGAGGCCTTGGTCAGCGGCAGATTGACGTAAGCGGAGATAGCTTCCGCGAGCGGCCGGTTGGAATTGCAGGCGATAATCTTCATGGCGGTGGGGAATTCCGTTCTGTTGGCGTCACGGGTTCAAACGGTGGCCGGCTCGCTGGTACTTCGTTCCTCACGCGGACCCGGCCTGAAGACGCCACACCGCGCTGGGAAACCGGGCGGAATCTACCAACCCCGGCCGCCGCTGTAAACGCCCGCAGGCCCGAGTTATGCACTGTTCAGCTCGGCGGCGGCAAGGCGCGGCCCGGGACCCTCGGCAGGTTCGGGATCTTGGGGAAGTCCGGCACCGCGCCGACCGGCGTGTACTTCGGCCGGGGCGCTTCGAAAAGCTGCTGGATGCCGTTGGCGGCGGCCGACGTCACCAGCACGGCGACCTGGCCCCAGGAACCGTCCAGGCTGCCGGCGGCGACGACGTTCTCCTGCACTGCCTTGCCGACCTCCTGGCCGCCGATGGTGTTGACCGCCCAAGTGATACGCGCGCGCTGGCGGCCGTTGACGGCGGGCCCGACATCGACCTTGCCGACCACCTCGTAGCCGGCCTGGCGCGGGTCCTCGGTGACGGTCAGGTCCTTGCCGCGGAGCGCCGCTGTGATCGCCGAAACCAGCGCCTTGTTGCCGTCGCCGGGCGCACCTTCGACGTTGCGGACCAGGAACGACGGCTTGCCCCAGCGCACCGGCGTATCGCGCGGGCCGGGCTGGATACCCAACATGGTTTCGGGCGGCGGCGGCGCGGTCAGCGGCGTCGGCTCCTTGCCAGGCTGCTCCGAGGCCAGCGGCCCGGTCAGCGGCGGTGGCGATTGCGGCATCTCCGTCTTGGGCCGGGACGGCATCGGCGCGGCATCGGTCATCGGCGGCACCGCCTTGTCGGCCGGCGTCAGCACCATCGGCGGGCGGCTCGCCGACGGCGGCTTGGCTGCAGACGGCGATTTGGCGGCGGTCGATCCGGGCACGGCGACCTGGTCGCTTCCCGAGACCGCCGGCAAGTCGAGCTGCAGCGCATCCGGCGGCGCCGGGGCGCCCACCTGCGGCGGTAGGCTCTCGGAGGTATCGGGCCGGCCCAGCACCGGCTTACCGGTGGCGTCGGCCTTGACCTCGGCCTCGGCCATCGGCCTCGGCGCCATCTTGTCGCTGGCGGGCTCGGTCGCCCTGACCGGCTCGCTCGCATCGGCCACATTCAGCGGCCCGACGTAGTCGTGCACCATGGCGGCGACGGCGGGCATGGCGTCGTCGAGGATCAGGTTGACGGTCTCGACCGACTTCCGCTCCCACAACTGCTTGTCGATAACCATCTCGCGCTGGCGCTCGGCGACCACGGTGCCGTAGGGCGCGCGCAGCTTCCAGCGCGTCGTCACCCAGATCACGGAGCCACGTTCGCGCACCTGTTCGATCGCCGGGATCTCGGTCGGGCCCTGGTTGTTCGCCGAATCGGCGAGGATCGCCGGGCGTTCGCCGTCGCGGAGCGCCGCGGCGACGGCGTCGGAGAGCACCAGGCGCAACGGGTTTTCGAGGCCTTCCACCGGCATGACGTAGATGACGTTGGTCGATTGCGACAGCGGCGCCACCTGCGCCGCCTCGGCGGCGGGATTCGCGGCGGCCGGTTCCGGGGGCGACGCGCATGCAGCCAAGCCAAGCGCGGACAGCCCGAACGCGGCCGCCCTGAAGGCGGCATACGCGTGGCTGACGCGCCCCGGCGACTGGCGCCCTACCGGTCGGTTCGTCCTGTCTTCGCCGGCGATCATAGACGTTTGCGCTTCCCCGCTGCCTGCAGGCCAACAGCCCGGCGATCCTTGAGCGGAATCCCGGCTGGGGAAAATGTAACAGCCTGTCACGGAAATTTCATCGAAAACCAAGATTGCGCGGTATCCGGCGGCCATCAGCTGGCCGGCCGGGGTGCGGTGCCCGGGGACCGGGGCAATTCCGGTTCGGGCGAAAGCTCCGGCGGCGGCAATACCGGCTTGCCCTCGTCGAGCGGCACGTCGGTCTGCAGCGGCGCGGAACCGCTGATCCGCACCCGCACGGCCTCCTCGGCGCGGCCGAGTAGGTCCTTGACGCCGGGGATGGCGGCGGCGGCGATGATCGAGGCGGTTTCACCCCAGCGGCCGTCGAAGGTGCCGACAGGCACCATATTGCGCTGCACGGCGCGGCCGACGGTGTTGCCCTCGGGATACTTCACGGTCCAGACGATCTCGACCGGCTGCGACTTGCCCTCCGCCTTGCCGAGTTGCAACTCGCCCTCGAGAATGTGACGCGCCGCGGCACGGTCCGAGGTTACCGCCACGTTGGCACCCATCAGTGCGAATCGCATGGCGCGGGTGAGCGAATTGTCACCGTCGCCGGGGGCTCCCTCGATGGGGCGCACCCATACACCGCTGGTCGGCGCGGCCACGGCGATCAGGTTCTTGTCGACCGGCGCCACCGCTTCGGCGATCAGCTTGGCGGCATCGGTGCCGATACGCTGGATGATCTTGGGCGAGCCCCACTCCCATTCCCATGCCGATCCTTCGATGTCGTGGTTGAAGGCGAAGAACGGCTCGTCGCCGCGGTCGAGCAATTTCCACTCGATCCGGGTCGGCGTGGTTGGGCTGGCGCCGCCGCCCGGCACGACACGGCTCAACAGAGCGTACCGCAGCTTGCCCTCGGTGCCGACAGCGGCCGGGATATCCTTTTCGGCGAGCGCCTTGGCGACCGATTGCGCGATCAGCTTGGCCATCGGCTCGGTGGTGCCTTCCGGCAGCGCCACGCGCACGCCGGTGCCACCCTGGGCGCGCGCCAAAACCTCTGGCGGCGCATCGGCTCGTTGGAACGGTTTCGGCAGTGCCGTGCAGGCCCCAAGGGCCAATACCGTTGCCAATCCGCCGATGGCGGCCAGCGCCTTGAACGACGCCCGCATCACAGCACTCACATCAGCACACACATGGCCAGCAGGCTGAGGACCAGAAACGCCACGAACAGGGTCAGGTGCGGCATGCCGGTCCCTTCGCGAATCACCTATTTTACCACGAGTTCGAGCGGCGCGCTCGAAAGCCGGTCATGTCCGTGTTCGGTGACCAGCACGGTCTCGCCCAGCGTCATGGCGAGACCGGCGTCGGAATCGAAAATGATCATGTGGCAGAACACCACCATGCCCGGCTCGAACGCAACCGGATTGGCATGGTACAGCATCGGCCAATCCATCCAGTTGGGCGCGAACGTGGTGCCCAGGCTGTAACCGCAGGCATTTAAGCGGTGCTCGCTCATGCCGGCGGCATCAATGACATCGGTATGGGCGTCGAAGGCGTCGCCGAAGGTATTGCCGGGCCGCACCGCCTGCTTGACCGCCTCCAATGCTTCCAACGAGACGTCGAACATGCGCCGCTGCCTGGCCGGCACGTCGCCGACGACGAAGGTCCGCATCATGGCGGCGTGGTAGTGGCGATAGGCGCCGGCCCACTCAAGGGTGAGTTGGTCGGCTTTGTCGAGCGCGCGCCGGCCGGAGAAATACCGGCACAAGAGCGCGTCGCGGCCGGACCCGATGATGAACTCGTTGCCGGGATAGTCGCCACCGCCGCGGAAGATGGCGCCCTGCATGTCGGCGAGGATATCGCCCTCGGCGGCGCCCGCCCGCGTGCCCGCCACGGCGGCGCGGTAAGCATCGTCGGCGAGTTCGGCGGCACGGCGCACGTAGGCGATCTCGGCCGCGCTCTTGACGACGCGGAGCCGGCTGACCAGTTCGGAGGCATCGCCGAGCTGGCAGAACCCTTCGAGCGCCGCCTGCAGCCGCTGGCCGTTGCGCGCCGTCAGGCCATAGCTCTCCAATTCGACGCCGAGGCGCCTTCCCTTGCATCCGTGCCCATCCAGCATGGCGCGAAGGTCTTCGGCCGGCATCGCATCCGGACCGTCGACCCAGATGCGCACGTCCTCGATCACCGAGGTGTGGCGTGCCTGGCGCAAATCGGCCGAGCGGGTCAGCAAGGTGATGGTGCCGTCGGCGCCGAGATAGAGGCACTGAAAGAAGACGTAGCCGAAAGTGTCGTAGCCGGTCAGGTAGTACATGCTCTCCTGACGGAAGATCAAAAGCCCGTCGAAGCCCTCGGCGGTCATCGCGGCGATCGTCTTGTCGCGCCGGGCCGCCAGTTCGGACGGTTCGAAATGCAGCGCCACTTAATTTCCCCCGGCGCCCGGATCGAGCGCGATCAGGGAGAGGCCACGGCCATAATCGGGCTCGGCCCGGTGCGTGGCGCGGCGGTAGCTGAAGAAAAGCCGCTCCTCGGCGTAGGTGTCGCGAGCGACGTCTTCCACTTCGGCTAGGCCCTCGGCCCGGGCGCGCGCGACGACGAAGCCGGCAAGGTCGAACATGAACCGGCCGTCACGCGCCGACGGCATGAAGAATTTCGCATCGCCCTCGTCGCGCCGGGTGAAGGCGTCGAGAAGCTCCGGCCCGACCTCGTAGGAAGGCTGGCGGATGCAGGGGCCGACGGCGGCGGCGATATGCTCGCGCCGGGCGCCGATGCGCTCCATGGCGGCGACGGTGGAGGCGACGATACCGGAGAGCGCCCCCTTCCAGCCGGCATGCGCCGCGCCGACGACGCCGGCATCGGCATCGGCGAACAGCACCGGCACGCAGTCGGCGGTGAGGATGCCGAGCGCCAGGCCCGGCGTGCGGCTGACCATAGCGTCGGCACGCGGGCGGCGATCCAACGGGATCGATTGGGTGACTTCGATGACGTCGGCGGAATGGATCTGGTGCAGCGTCACCACCTGGGCTTCGTCGAGGCCGAGACGCGCCGCCGCCCGGTTGCGGTTCTCGCGCACGCGCTCGGCCGCGTCGCCGGAACCGTAACCGCAGTTGAGGCCCTCGAAAATGCCCTCGCTGACGCCGCCCTCGCGAGTCAGGAATCCGTGCCGAATGCCGGCGCTGGCGTCTAGGGCGGAAGCGCAAATCATCGCCGGATTATGGACCGTGGGCTGCCGAATGCAACCGGCGCCGGCCGTCGGCTCGAAAGACGGGCGGCGACTGTCATCGCCGGGCCGATTTCTGTTAGGCTGCAATGCAATCCAATCGGGAGAGGCACCATGTCGAGATTTTCGGGAAAGTCCGTATTGATCACCGGGGCCGGGCGCGGCCTCGGCCGGCAGCTGGCGCTCGATTTCGCCGCCGAAGGCGCCAAGGTGGCGGTCAATTATTCATCGTCCCCGGAGGCGGCGGAACGGACGGTCGCCGCAATTCGGGAAAAAGGCGGCCATGCCATCGCGTGTCGAGCCGACATTTCCCGCGCCGACGACGTGAACGCCATGGTCGCCGAGGTGCTCGCCGGCCACGGCGGCATCGACGTACTGATCAATAGTGCCGGCCTCAGCATGGACGCGCCTTTCCTGGAGCTGACGGAAGCGGCCTGGGACCGGGTCATCGACGTCAACCTGAAGGGACCGTTCCTGCTTTCGCAGGCGGTCGGCCGGCACATGGTGGCGGCCAGCCACGGCAGCATCGTCAATATTTCCGCGACCACGGCGGTCAACGCCCGTGCCGGAAACGCCAATTATGCGGCCTCCAAGGCCGGGTTGAACATGTTGACCCAATGCATGGCCATCGAATTGGGCCCCCATGTCAACGTCAACACCGTTGCCCTCGGGTTTGTCGACAGCCCGATCGTCCGCGAACTGTTTACCGCCGAACAATTGGACGCCGCCCGCGATGGCGTCCCCTTGAAACGCATGACGACATACGAGGAAACCTCGGCGTTCGTGATGATGTTGGCCTCGCCGACGGCGGCCTTCGTCACCGGCCAAACCATCCCCTTCGACGGCGGACGGGTCATGCGTTGAGGGTGGTCGCCGCCGTACTCACTCGAAGCCCGCCGGCCGGGCCATGCCGGGCGCCGTCACCGCGATCGCCTTGAACAGCCGGCCCATGGCGTCCGCCCCGGTGAGGCGTTCGAGCGCGGCTTGAAGGGCTGCCTTGCCAGCGGCGTCGGCATTGGCGGCAAGGCGTTCGGCGCGAATCTCGATCCCCAGCCTTGTCAGCAGTTCGCCCTGCCCAACCGGCCCGAAGACCTGCGCCCCGGTGCCACGGGCGGTCTCGGCCAGCAGTTGAAAGTCGACATGCGTGGTCAAGTCGGCCAGCCCCGGCTCGGCCAGCACGTCGGCGACGGCATGCCCCTTGACTGCCTGCAGCGTCTCGCCCGCCGCGCTACTGGCGTGGCCGTAGTCGATGATAAGGGCGGCGCCGCCGTCGCGGACCAGGCGGTCGGCCAGGGCCCGCATCTGGCCGATGGCGGCCGGCGAAACCTCGACCACGTCGCCGGGCCTGACCGCGGCCAGCCCCGCCGGCAGCACCGGCGGAATGGCGAGGCGCGGCGACAAGGTGAAGGCGAGCCTGCCGGCATCGTCGACCGCAACCAGGCGTTCGTGCCAGCCGTCTTTGCCGCGCTCGAACTGGCGCACGGGAAGCGCATCGAAGAACTCGTTGGCGACAACCACGGCGGGGCCGGCCGGCACTTCGGCGAGTGTGTCGTGCCAGGATGGCGATAGACCCGTAATCGCCTCGCGCTGACGTTCGCGTAGCAGCGGACTGGTCTCGACTAGATGCACGTCCAACGCGTCGATGAGACCAGTGACACTTTTCATTGCGCGGAGCGCATCGGCTGAGAGCGTACCCCGGCCGGGGCCGAGTTCGACCCACTTGAAGGACTGCGGCTTTCCCATGTCGTGCCAGACCTGCGCCGACCACAGCCCGATCAGTTCACCGAACATTTGCGAGATGTCCGGCGCGGTGACGAAGTCGCCGGCACGGCCGAAGGGATCGCGGCTCATGTAGTAGCCGTGCTCGGGATGGCCCAGCGCGAGCGCCATGTAATCGGCGACTGAAATCGGCCCTTCGAGAGCGATGTGGCGGCGGAGGTGGTCGAGAAGCCCGGTCACCTGTGCACCGTAATCACTTGGCCGGCCGGGCGCGGATCATCATGTAGAAGCCGATCAGCAGCATCGGTACGGAGAGCCACTGGCCCATGGTCGAGCCGAGCGAGAGGAAACCGAGCTGCGCATCGGGCTGGCGCACCAGTTCGACCAGCATGCGCGACATCGCGTAGCCGGCGACGAATACCCCGGTGAGGAAACCACGTTTGGTTCGGACCGCGGG
>JAYOXJ010000039.1:0-4998 GCA_038152725.1 Rhodospirillaceae bacterium | reverse complement strand
GATGAGAATGAACAGCACGACGCCTTCCAGCGCCGCCTCGTAGAGCTGGCTCGGGTGGCGCGGCTCCGGCCCGCCGCGTGGAAACACCATGCCCCAGGGCACGTCGGTGACACGGCCGAACAGCTCGCCGTTGATGAAATTGGCGATCCGCCCGAAGAACAGCCCGACCGGCGCGACGCGGGCGCAGAGGTCGCCCAGCACAAGCGGCTGAATGCCTCGCCTACGGCAGCACAACAGCCCGGCCAACACGACGCCGGCGAACCCGCCGTGGAACGACATGCCGCCCTGCCAGACGTAGAAGACGTGGAGTGGCTGATCGAGGTAGACCGGCAGGTTGTAGAACAGCACATAGCCGATGCGCCCGCCGAGAATGACGCCGAGCGTCGCCCAGACCAGGAAATCGTCGACGTGTTCGGCATCGACGCCATAGTCGGGCGCCGCGCCCATGCGCCGCATCAGGCGCCAGCCGATCACCAGGCCGGCGATATAGGCGAGCGCGTACCAGCGCACGGCGAACGGCCCGAGGCTGACCAGTACCGGGTCGATCTGCGGAAACGGAATGGCAAGAAGCATGTCGACGGATCAGATATAGGGATCGTCGGTATGGAGGTAGCCGCGGACGTAGGCCGCGACCCCGTCCTCGAGTTCGGTCATGGGTTTGGTGTAGCCGGCCTCGCGCAGCCGGTCCATGCGGGCTTCGGTGAAGTACTGGTACTTGTCGCGGATCTCGCTCGGCGTATCGACGTATTCGATGGTCGCCTCCTGGCCGACCGCCGCATAGACGGCGCGCGCCAGATCGGCGAACGACCGCGCCTTGCCGGTGCCGCAGTTGAACAGCCCGCTGACGTTTTGGTTGGCGAGGAACCACATGATGATGTCGACGCAGTCGCCGACCCAGATGAAGTCACGGAGCTGGCCGCCGTCTTCGTAGTCCGGGTGGTGCGAGCGGAATAGAACCGCCGCCTCGCGGTTGGCGGCATGCGGAGAGGTTTGCGCGACGACGCTCTTCATCGAGCCCTTGTGGTACTCGTTCGGGCCGTAGACGTTGAAGAACTTGAGCCCGACCCATTGCGGCGGCAGCCGGTCGCCCTCGGCGATCATCGCCGCCACCCGCCGGTCGAACAAGTGCTTCGACCAGCCGTAGGGGTTCAATGGCCGAAGCCTCGCCAGGTGGTTGGCGTCGCCGCAATCGTCGAAGCCGGCCTCGCCACCGCCGTAGGTGGCGGCCGACGACGCGTAGATGAAGCGAAGCTGGTGCTGAGCGCACCACTGCCACAGCCGCATGGAAAGCCGGAAGTTGTTTTCCATGATCTTGTCGACGTCGGTTTCGGTGGTCGACGAGATGGCGCCCATGTGAATCAGCGCGGTGATGGCGCCGGAATGGGCGTCGAGAAACTTGAAGGCGTCGTCGGGATGGACGACGTCGAAGAGCTCGCGCTTGGCGATATTCTTCCACTTGGCGCCGTCGCGCAGCCGGTCGATGACGACAACCGGCCCGAGGCCGGCCGCTTCGAGACCGTGCACGATATTCGAACCGATGAACCCGGCGCCGCCGGTGACCACGTACATAGGCGGTTTATAGGCCGGGCCGGCGCTGGCGACAAGCCAAGCTCTGCCGCGCGAGGTTGCGCCGCCGGATGTGCACAACCATAATCATGGGAGGAGGACACCCCATGCAGACCTCGAACCGAATTCTCGACGACCTCGCGCGCGTGGCCAACGGCGCGGTCTCCACCCTCGCCGGCGTCAAGGGCGAGATCGACGCCCTGGTGCGCCAGCGCCTGGAGCGGCTCTTGGCCGATGCCGACCTCGTCACTCGCGACGAATTCGAGGCGGTCAAGGCGATGGCGGCGAAGGCGCGCACCGAACAGGAGCGGCTCAACAAGCGCGTCCAGCAGCTGGAGGCGAAATTGGCGAAATCGGCGCCCAGGACCAAAGCCGCCGCAAAGGCCGGCACCAAGGCCGCCCGCAAACCGGCAAAATAACGCCGGCCCCATCGAAACGGCGGTTTTCTCCAGCCAGGGACCGTTGTCCACAAAAATTTCATGACCGGGGCGCAATTCCCACTTGCGTCGGACTCCCGCTTTGATGCAGGCTATGGATAGTGCTGTTGTTGGAGGCGTTTACTACATCTAGGGGCTACCACAAGATGTAGTGAGGGTTTTCACCGGTGGCGCCTCGAACGCCAGCGGCGTCAACTGGAGGATCGGTCATGACCACTCTCAACGTCTCATCCGACAAGTCAAAATCCCATCCCATCGACACCGTGGAACAACTGGTCGAGTTCAACGAATGGCCGTTCGACCGGCGCAACCACGAAGAGATGGCGGTTCAAGTCCCTGGGACTTGGTGCGACTACAGCTTGTTCTTCGCCTGGAACGCCGAGATGGAGGCGATGCACTTCACCTGTGCCTTCGACATGCGCGTCGCCGACGATCAGGTCGAGCGCGTGCACGAACTGTTGGCCATCGTTAACGAGAAACTGTGGCTCGGCCACTTCGGCATCTGGGCCGACGAGGGCCTGCCGATGTTCCGTACGACGCTGCCGCTGCGCGGCAATTCCGGCGTCACCGTGGAGCAGGCGGAGGATCTGGTCGAGACCGCGATCATCGAATGCGAGCGGTTCTATCCGGCTTTCCAATACGTCATCTGGGGCGGCAAGACCGCGACCGAAGCGGTCGAGGCCGCAATGATCGATACCGTCGGCGAGGCGTAAACCTTGCAATCACCTTTGGTTCTGGTCGGTGGCGGCAAAATGGGCTCGGCCATGCTCGAGGGCTGGCTCGAGCGTGGCATGGCGGCCAGTTCGGTCTATGTGGTCGAGCCCGGCGGGGCGGCGCGCGCCGCCCTAGAAGCCTTGGGGGTCAATGCCGTTGCCAGCGACGCAGAATTGCCGGCGGACCTCAAGCCCGGCGTCATCGTATTGGCTGTTAAACCGCAGGTCATGGACGCCGTGGCGCCTGCGTACGCCCGGTTCGCCGGCACCGTGTTTCTATCCATCGCCGCCGGCAAGACCATCCGCTACTTCGAAGATAAGCTGGGCAGTTCCGCCGCCATCGTCCGCGCCATGCCGAACACGCCGGCTGCGGTCCAGCGCGGCATCACGGTCGCCTGCGGTAATGCCAAAATCTCGGACGCCGCGAAGGCATTGTCGCTCGATTTGCTGCGTGCTGTCGGCGAAGCCGAGTGGGTCGAGGACGAAGGCCTGATCGACGCCGTGACGGCGCTTTCGGGGGGCGGACCCGCATACGTGTTCCTGCTCGCCGAAGTGATGGCCAAGGCCGGTGCCACCAACGGCTTGCCTGCGGATTTGGCCGAACGTCTGGCGCGGGTCACCGTCGCCGGCGCCGGCGAGTTGTTGCATCAGTCGAGCGAGGCGGCGGCGACGCTTCGCCAGAACGTCACCAGCCCGGGCGGTACCACCGCCGAGGCCTTGAAGGTGCTGATGGCCGACGATGCCTGGCAGCCGCTGATGGACCGGGCCATCGCCGCGGCCACGGCGCGCTCGAAGGAGTTGGCCGGCTGAGATGGCCTGCCCGCCCACCGTTCACGCCAGCCGGCAAATCTGATAGACTGTCCGCTTCGTAACCGACGCCAGCGAGGACGAAGCGAATGGCCCGCAAAGCCAAACGAACCAAACAACCCGCCACGCCCGAGGATGCCCGCGACCGGCTGATCGATGCTGCCATGGCGCTCGCTGCCGAAATCGGCTGGGACGGGATCGGCATGAAAGAGGTCGCCGGCGCAGCCTCGGTCGACCTCGCGGACGCGCTCGCCCAATTCCCCGACAAGCACAGCCTGCTGAGGGAGTTTACCCGTCGCATCGATGCCGCCGTGCTTGCCGGTGGCGGCGCCATCGACCCAGCCGAAACACCGCGCGACCGCCTGTTCGAGGTGCTGATGCGGCGCTTCGACGCGCTCTCGCCGCACAAGCCAGCGATCCGCCGGATCGCGCGCGTGCTATACCGCGACCCGTTCGCCGCCGCCTGTCAGGTCGCGCGCCTCACCGCTGCCATGGCGTTGATGCTGGAATGCGCCGGCATCGACAGCACCGGTGTTTGCGGCCGGCTCCGGGTCAAGGGACTGGCGCTGGTCTACGGTGCCGCGCTCAAAACCTGGCTCGCCGACGACAGCCCCGATCAGGCGGCCACCATGGCAGCGCTGGATCGTGCGTTGATGCGGGCGGAACGGCTCGCCGGCATGCTGTGGCCGGCGGCGGAGACGGCCCCGGCCAACTGACCGCCCACAGGCTATTTCACCGTCTTTTCATGTAAAATTTTTGTGCATTGCACAATAATCGTTGACACTGGGCACCAGGATGCGCATATTACGCTCATGCTGCATTGCACCATACCGTGCGATCGGCGCCGTGATTACCGGGCGGCCGAAGGGCCGTCGCTTTTTGTGGGAGACCTTAGATGAATATGAACAACCCCTTCATGGCTATGGACATGTCCAAGCTGATGGCCGATCTCGACCCGACCAAGTTCGCCGAAAACTTCAGCAAGCTGGCCGGCGGCTACAAGATGCCCGAATTCGACATGAACGCCCTGGTCGACGCCCAGCGCAAGAACATCGAAGCGCTCAATGCCGTCAATAAGGCCGCGGTCGAAGGCATCCAGACTCTGGCCCAACGCCAGAACGAAATCATCCAGGAGATGATCAAGGAAGCCACCGAGGCGATGACCTCGCTCAGCAAGATCGAAGGTCCCGAAGACGCCGCGATCAAGCAGACCGAATTGGCCAAGGCCGCCTTCGAGAAGGCCGTCGCCAATTCGCAGGCGCTGACCGAACTGATGGCGAACTCCAACCAGGAGACCTCCAAGCTGATCAACAAGCGCATCGCCGAGAGCCTCGACGAGATGCGCAAGCAGGTCTCGGCGCTGAAGAAGAAGAAGTAAGCGCCCGACCACCGAACCTTGGTCAGGGCCGCCGGCGCAAGCCGGCGGCCCTTCGCTTGTCCGAAGCATGGCGGCACTACCGCCGGCCGATTGCGGC